>DAITNH010000215.1:0-9883 GCA_036834745.1 Prolixibacteraceae bacterium | reverse complement strand
ATGCCATTAAAAGTGGCAATCCAGAGATTCCCGTTTTTATCGGTATCGAATCCATAAGCATTTCCCTGCGAGAAAATTCCGCTGTCCAGAAAAGGTTTTATACGTTGTTCGGCTATTGAAAACCGGCTAATACCGCCGCCATAAGTACCGATCAATATATCGCCCATAAAAGGATAGACCGAAAGAATAATATTTGATCTTAAACCGCTTTTATCGTTCAGATTTGCCTGAAAGAATTTTGCAACACCATTTTTGCTGATCTGTATAAATCCGTTTCTCGTCCCGAAATATTGTGAGCCATCCGGAGCAAAATAGAATGAACGGATGCTTTTATTGGCTTCAGGATAAGCTGAAGTAACCGGATGAAGCTTAAAATTTCCGGAAATACTTTGGCTGAAATTAACTCCGCTGGAATAAGTACCGATCCAATACCGGTTATTCTCGTCGAGATAAAATGAATAAATTGAATTGGAACTGATTGAAGCAGGGTTATTCTCCTGAGTTTCGATACTTTCGATAAGTCGTGTCCGTATATTGATCACTTTTAATCCACCGCCATCAGTGCCAACAAATAGTCGTTCCTTGTTATCGCCGCCCAGGGTTAAAATAATCCGGTTACCGGTATCAATTCCAGCTGAAAATTTTTTGGTTGAGAGATCGAATTCAACCACACCCATGCTGCTTGTGCCCAAATAAATTTTATTGCCAATATTACAAATGGATGTAAATGAATTAAATGCATCTTTTAAAGATGTTTCAAACAGAAAGATGTCGCTCTTTTTGCCAATGACAGAATGCCTTACAAGCCCTGAAAGCGTTGATAACCAGCAATTCCCATGCTTGTCGGTGAAAATTCCGGTAATACTGTTTGACTTCTCATTACTAAGATTATCAAAAAGAAAATGTTCTGATTGCCTGGTTTTTGTGTTGACAATATATAAACCGTTTGTTGTGCCAACACAAAGGCTGCTGTCGGGCAATACTGACAAAGCCTTAACGATAATGTTTGCGCTGTCAATATTAATTCTGTTGAACTTGTCGGATTTACTGTTGTAACTGAACAAACCAGTTGCGGTTCCAACCCAAAGATGTTTACTGTAATCTTCAATAATGGAATAAACATTCTCGACCGTTTCGGGAAATTTCGATGAGTAAGGCCGGATCTCGACACCATCATAACGATCGAGCCCCTCCAAAGTACCAAACCAGATAAAACCGTATGAATCTTTGTAAATTGCTTTTACAAGGTTATTCGACAGTCCGTTTTCGACTGAAAGTCTTGAAAATGAGAGACCATTTCCCTGGCAATACAATTGAGTGCAGCAAAACAGGAGGAGCAGTATCAGTTCCCGAAAACGGTTCATATCGTCAAATAATTAGAAGCAGCTAAAAGTAATAAATAAATATCCATCATTGGTTTTTCAAAATCTTAAATTCCGTCAAAAATATAGTCTGTTAGCCGGCATAAAAAAGCCGCCTCAATTGCTTGAAGCGGCTCATTCATTCTAAGTTTATCTAAAATTAATTCAGGATGCTGTTGTATTGCTCATTGATCAAGTCGGGAAGGTAGCTTGCAATCATCTCCAAAACCTTGTCGTTGCCAATTGCTTCGCCGCTAATACATTTCTGGTTGTTTAACTGTATCTGATTCAAAACAGCAGCATTTAAGCTTTCGCTCACTTCGCTTTCCGAACCATTCAACAATTTCACTCCAAAACCTTGTGAACCATTAATGTATTTTACTTCAAAGTACTTGGTACGAACCAGGTATTCCTGTCCTTTTTTCGTTTCTTTCATGAAAACATGAACAGGAGTTTTTGATTCACCATAAGCAATTTCCCAACTTTTTTGGAAATCGGAATTCGGACTAAAATTCAGATCGGGGGAGATCTTGTAATTCGAATTAAAAGATTCTTCATTTCCGGCCCAAGCATTGATAGAAATCATCGTAAAAACTACCAATATCGCATAAACAAACAAATTTCTCTTTTTCATTTTATTTCTTTTAAATTGTTAAAATCTAATTTTTGTTTCATTGAACGATGCAAATCTAATAGGCTTTTCGTTCATAAAAACATAAAAAATATCCGCCTTTGGAATGCAAAAAGCACCCGAAATAAAATTCAGAAGATAAAACCTTGCTTTAAATCCGAAAATAAAATGAAACCACAGGGAACTTTCTTTTTACTATAAAAACAGACTGGATTGCTTACAAATTGAAAGTGGCATGTTTTGCAGCATTTGAGATATTTATTTTGCTCTTTTTCTGATTGTTAAGAAATTGTAAACAAGTAGGTATTTAAACAAAACACTGTATGCGGTTGTAAAACAAGCGAATATTTAATTTTTCACTTACGATTTATTCAGCCGTAATAATTTGAACCTTTTTTGTTTGTCGCATACTAGTGTTGTGTTAATGATCTTTTGACGCTGCGTCATGCCGAACTTGTTTCGGCATCCCTTCTATGATGGGACCCCGAAATAAATTTGGGGTGACTGGAACCCGACAAAATCGAGTTAACACAACAATAGTTAGAAAAATCTAACGTTTTCTGTGCTGATTATAAATGATTTTTATACTTTCGATACTTCTCATTCCCGAGATAGATGGTTCTTGAAGATTTTAAATAAGAGACTATGGGAGACAATATTCTTCATCGCATATATTTACTGATACTTTTCTTAATCGTATTACTTGTTGCTACTTATCTGACTTTTAATGGTTATGACTATTATCTGTCAGGTATCGAACATCGATTTGATCATCCTAATCATCAAAATCTAAAACCAAGCGGATTTGTAGGCCATGGCTTTGGAATCATTGGTTCGCTCATGATGTTTGTTGGCGTTTTGATATATATACTCCGAAAACGAATCAAAATTTTTTCAAGAATTGGCATTTTAAAGCATTGGCTCGAATTTCACATCTTCCTTTGTTCCCTGGGTCCAATTTTGGTACTTTACCACACGGCATTTAAGTTCGGAGGGCTTGTTGCAATAAGTTTCTGGAGTATGGTTGCTGTTGTAATCAGCGGAGTGATCGGCAGGTATATTTATTTACAGATTCCCCATACGATTGAAGGTCGGGAAATGAACCTGAACGAAATAAACCAAACCAAAGATGAGCTAAACCGTCAGCTTATCCAGGTTTATCACCTCGATGAAAATGCCCTTGAAGAAATTTTACAGGCCGTAAAAAAACGCCCTGACAGGTCGGGTAAAAGCATGTTAAAAAGAAGCATTGCCAAGTTCCTCTTTGAAATCAAAATAATAAAAGAAGTTAAAACGATTCTTCGGCGAAATCAGATTTCAGGAAAAAACATCCGACAGGTAACCGCATTAATTAAATCTGAAATTGCACTGAACCGAAAAATTGACCGCCTGATCACCATGCAAAACCTATTTAAATACTGGCATGTGGCTCACTTGCCATTTGCTATACTGATGTTAATTATTATGCTGGTACATGTAATGGTAACAGTCACTTTTGGCGCCCACTGGATTTTTTAAATGATTAAAATGGAAGTATTAACCGAAAGCATTGTCATCTATTCATTTACGGCCATTCTGTTCGTATCAATATCCTATTTCTATGTACGGAAGCAAAACAAAGCCTCTGCATTGGTTGCCGCGAAGATAAAAATTGCCAAAGAAGAAGGCATGTATGAACCTGTTTCGCTGCATCCGGTTGTTGACGTAAATTCCTGTATTCAAACAGGTGCTTGCATTAGCGCTTGTCCTGAAAAAGACATCCTGGGTATTCTGAACGGAAAAGCTACAACTATAAACGCTTCCCATTGCATCGGGCATGGCGCCTGTTTTCATGCCTGCCCAACACAGGCCATCACATTGTGCATCGGAACCGAAAAGCGGGGAGTTGAATTACCTCACGTTGACCAATCGTTTGAAACGAATGTTCCGGGTATATACATTGCAGGCGAAATAGGAGGAATGGGATTGATAAAAAATGCGGTTGAACAAGGAAAGCAGGCGGTTGAAAATTTAGCCGGAAAAATCGATAAAAAAATACTGGCTGATTACGATCTTATCATTGTTGGTGCCGGACCTGCCGGTATTTCAGCCTCTTTGGCCGCGAAAAAACTCAAGCTTTCGGCACTTACTTTGGAACAGGATTCCCTGGGTGGAACTGTTTTCACTTTTCCACGGTCAAAAATTATTATGACATCACCCATGGACATACCTCTTTACGGTAAAGTGAAACTTCATGAAACTTCCAAAATGGAGTTGTTAAACCTATGGAATGAAGTTTTAGGCAAAAACGAGATCGTAATTAAAGAAATGGCAAAAGTTGAGAGCATCGTTTTTGAGGCCAACAGGTTTGTTGTTGAGACAACCAACAAGGAGAAGTTTACCTGCCGGAAAGTGCTACTATCAATCGGACGAAGAGGAACCCCGCGAAAATTGGACATTCCCGGTGAAATCAGTACGAAAGTTGCCTATCGATTGCTGGAACCTGAACAGATAGAAAACAAAAAAATAGTTGTTGTTGGCGGTGGCGATTCAGCCATTGAATCCGCCTTACTTTTGGCCGATCGAAATCAGGTCACCCTATCGTATCGGGGCGAATCATTCGGTAGAATCAAGCCAAGGAACAATGAAAAAGTGAAAGAGGCAATAGCTAATAATAGAATTAATGTCAGCTATCATACAAATTTGAAATCCATTGAAGAGAATCGGGTACAAATCACAGACTTACCAACCGGTGAAGTGACCGTTCTGGAAAATGACCTTGTGTACATTTTTGCGGGCGGAGAACTCCCTACCCAATTTTTGGAAAACGTTGGCATAAAAATTACAAAGAAATTCGGCGATGCAATATTAAAGCACAACTAACATCCTGATTACAATGTCAGTAAAAACATACATTTTCTCTCTGTTTCTCCTTTTCCTAAATGTGGCTGTTTCAGGACAAATCTCTCCGGGTGAACTGGCAGAACCACACGCCCACCTCGAAGGAATCTCCAACTGTACGAAATGTCACGAATTAGGTGAGCATGTATCTGACCAAAAATGCCTTGACTGCCACAAAGAGTTAAAAGCCAGAATTGATCAGAAAAAAGGATTCCATTCATCATCAAAAGTTTATAAAAAAAGCTGCATCATTTGTCACAGCGACCACCACAGCCGAAAATTCGACATCGTTCATCTGGACAAAGAAAAATTTGACCATCAGGCTACCGGCTATACTTTGGAAGGAAAGCACAAGGAGGCAAAATGTGAGGAATGCCACAAAGCGGAGCATATTTCCGATCCGTCAATCAAAAAGAAAAAAATGACTTTTCTCGGCCTGAACTCAAAGTGCCTCACCTGTCATCAGGATTACCATCAGAAAACATTGCCGGTTGATTGCGAAAGCTGTCATTCCTACGAAGCATTTAAACCCGCAGCAAAGTTCGACCATTCAAAATCAAAGTTTGCGCTCAAAGGCCAACACAAATCAGTTGATTGCAGTAAATGCCATGTGATTACCACTTTAAATGAAAAGAAATTTCAAAAGTTTAAAGAGATTCCGTTCAACAATTGCGTCAACTGTCACAAGGATGTTCACGAGAATAAGTTCGGACAAAAATGTGCTGAATGTCATTCTGAAGAATCATTTAAGATCGTAAAAACGGTAGGCAATTTCGATCACAACAAAACAAATTTTAAACTTGAAGGAAAGCATTTAACGGTAAATTGTAAAACTTGCCACAAAGGAAGTTTTACAGCTGCATTGCCTCATAAAAATTGTACCGATTGCCATACCGATTATCACAAAGGTCAATTCGGCAAAAAAGGAACTTTCTCCGATTGCAAAGATTGCCATAGTACAAAAGGATTTGTGGGATCGTCGTACACCATCGAACGCCACAATACCGGCACGTTTAAATTGGAAGGCGCACATGTTGCAACCCCCTGTATTTTATGTCATAAAAAAGAAAAAGAATGGCAGTTCAGCGATTTGGATAATGGTTGTGTTGGGTGCCACGAAAACATTCACAAAGGATTTATTTCCAAAAAATTCATTTCCGAAGGCCAGTGTGACAAATGTCATTCTACATCAAACTGGGAATCAGTCACTTTTGATCACAAATTAACTAATTTTGAACTGAAAGGTAAACATCAGGAGAAATCATGCCGTGATTGTCATTTCAAAAAGGGGCCCGATGAAAAAGCAATTCAGGTATTTGCTGAATTAAAGGGCAATTGCGAGGAATGCCATACCGATGTGCACCAAAAACAATTCAGCAAAAATGGTGCGGTTGACTGTACTTCCTGCCACGGAGGATTTGAGAACTGGAAAGCTGATAAGTTCGATCATAACAACACCCGTTTTAAACTCGATGGTGGACACAAGGAAGTTGAGTGTAAAAAGTGCCACCTTGAAAATAAGTTGAAAGCAGTTCCGTTTATCCAATACAAAAACACTGAAATGCAATGCAAAAGCTGTCATTTATAATTGTATTGATTTTTTCTGTAATCACCGGTTTTGCTCAAAAACCTCACGGCGAAGATTTCAAGATAGATTGTGCAACTTGTCACAACTCTGAAAGTTGGAAAGTGACAAAGCCGGATATGTCATTCGATCACAATACAACCAAATTTAAGCTCACCGGGCAGCATCAGATGGTCGATTGCAAAAGCTGTCACACGACGCTAAAATTTCAGGAAACAAAAAGTGAATGTGCATCCTGCCATACCGACATGCACCAAAATACACTTGGTCCTGATTGTGACAGATGTCATGACACCAAACACTGGATTGTACAGAATACCACAACGATGCACCAATTAAGCCGGTTTCCTTTGCTTGGAAATCATGCAGTCGCTGATTGTGCCCAGTGCCATAAATCCTCGTCCAAACTGCAATTTGAACCGCTGGGCATCGAATGTATCGATTGTCATAGAAATGATTATTTGGCTGCAAAAACTCCCAATCATCAACAATCCGGATACTCAACTAATTGTATGGAATGTCACGGGGTAAGGGCTATTGGCTGGAATTCGACCAATTTTGAACATGGATTTTTCCCGCTTACCGAAGGACATAGTATAAGCTGTGCCGAATGCCATAAAGATGGAAGCTATCAGAAAATATCCAATGAATGTGTCAACTGCCACCAGACGGACTTTAATTCGACAACAAAGCCCAGCCATATACAAACCGGTTTTTCAACTGCTTGTGCCGAATGTCATACCACCAGTCCGGGCTGGAGTCCAGCGAATTACACACAACATGATGCACTGGATTTCCCCATTTATTCAGGAGAACACAAAGGAGAATGGAATAAATGTACTGATTGTCATACCACCAATTCGTATTCAACATTCAGTTGCATAAATTGTCACGAACACAATCAGTCGGACATGGACAGTGAACACAGAGGAACAAGTGGTTATTCCTATAAAAGTATATCCTGTTACTCCTGCCATCCGCAAGGAAATAAGTCAGGCGCATTTAACCACAGTACAACAAGCTTCCCACTAACAGGTGCACATACAAATACAGATTGTGCCAGTTGTCACAAAAATGGCTTCACAGGAACTTCATCCGAATGTAACAGTTGCCACCTGAGCAATTACAATTCAGCAAGTAACCCCAACCACAACACATTGGGATTGCCCGTCACTTGTGCTGATTGTCATACCTCAAATCCAGACTGGCAACCAGCTTCATTCGCCATTCATAACAATTACTATGTGTTAACCGGAGCCCATGCAACAATAGCAAAAGACTGTGCTACCTGCCACAACGGTATTTATACCAATACTCAGAAAAACTGTTATACTTGCCATACCACAGATTACAACAACACCTCCAATCCCAAACACGCTACGGCACAATTTTCTACCGAATGTGCTTCCTGTCATTCGCAGTCTGCATGGGTTCCATCTACCTTTAATCACGATGCCCAGTATTTCCCGATATACAGCGGAAAGCATCAGGGAAAATGGACACTTTGTTCCGAATGTCATACCTCAACGACAAACTATAGTGCATTCAGCTGCATAATCTGCCATGAGCACAACAATAAAACCTCGGTGGATGAAGACCATAATGGAGTAAACGGATATGCGTATAACGGTACTTCGTGTTATACATGCCATCCAAAAGGGGACGATTAGGAGAAATTAACAGAAAGGACTTAATGAGAAAATACACGTTACCAATATTGTTTTTTTTGTCCATTTTACAACTTCTTGGTCAGGAAGTTAATCCAATGTCAGAAGGCATTGTTTCCTATATCACCCAGCAGCATATCTATGTGAAGTTTGAACAAACCGGAATGGTTCAGCCCGGAGATACCATTTTCATACGCAAAGAACAGGTACTGATTCCGCTGTTTATTGCTGAATCGGTTTCATCAACTTCGTGTGTTGGAAAACCTTTGTTTCTTTCGGAAATAAAAGTTTCGGATGTGGTTGTTGCGAGAACCCGAATTACTGACAATTCAACGAAAGAACAACTCAAAAAGATTAACCCTGAAATAATTGTCAAACAGCGGGACACTGTCGAAACCACAAAAAATGCTGCGATTTCAAAGCCTGAAAGGGTGCAAAAAATCAGGGGACGACTGTCTGCATCCTCCTATTCCAGTTTTTCAAGTTCGTCTGATTTTAATCAGCGGATGAGATATACATTTTCAATGGCTGCCGAAAATATTTCGGGCAGTCGGTTTTCAACAGACAGTTACATCCTGTTCACCCACAAGCCTAACCATTGGGACGAGGTACGATCAAACATTTTTAACGCCCTGAAAATTTACAGTCTGGCGGTGAATTACGATGTGACTGATCATACCAGGATTACGCTCGGCCGGAAGATCAATCCACGTATTGCCAGTATTGGCGCTATTGATGGCTTGCAGGCCGAAACTTCGGTCCACAATTTTACTTTTGGGGCGGTGGTAGGATCCAACCCCGACTATTCTGATTATAGTTTTAACCCTAAACTTTTCGAATATGGCGCTTATTTGTCGCATGAATTAAAAAACAAAACTGGCCAGCTGATCAATTCTTTCGCATTTTTTCAACAAACAAACAGCGGTAAAACCGACCGCCGGTTTGCCTATTTTCAGCAGGATAATTCATTGCTGAAAAATTTGAACCTGTTTTTATCCTGCGAACTGGACTTATACGCCCTGAAAGACAGCATTCCAACAAATACACTCAGTCTGACCAGCCTGTATCTTTCATTACGCTACCGTTTTTCCAGAAAGCTATCTGTTTTTGGGTCGTATGATGCCCGAAAAAATGTCATCTATTACGAAACATTTAAAAACTATCTCGATCAGATGCTGGAAGATGCAACCCGTCAGGGTTATCAGTTTCGGATCAATTACAACCCTGCAAAATTTATCAGCTCTGGTGTTTCCGGTGGCTATCGTTTCCGCAAAAACGACCTGCACCCCATGATTAACGTAAACGGTTTTTTATCTTTTCCACAAGTGCCCTGGATCAATGCCTCGGTTAACCTTTCAACCAACTGGCTGAAATCAAGTTATGTTGATGGAATGATTTATGGAATCCGAATTTACAGGGATATTATACCTTCGAAGTTAAGCAGCGGAATATTTTACCGCATGGTGGATTACAATTATCCGAACTCAAACACAAGCTCACTGCAACACATGGCCGAACTTGAACTTTCGTGGCAAATCACCAGAAAATTCTCTTTCTCGGCAAACTACGACGGGACTTTCGAAAAATCGAACCAGTATAACTCAATCTATTTAAACCTGATCAAAAGGTTTTGATTTCACTTCTTTCAAATTATCCGACAAAAAAATCCGATGCGTTTCGGGCACCGGATTCAGGAAATGAAAAACGTCATTGCGAACAATGTGAAGCAATCTGTCGATTAATGGATTGCTTCGTTCCT
>DAITNH010000214.1:0-9889 GCA_036834745.1 Prolixibacteraceae bacterium | reverse complement strand
AACAAATTGTGGATCGACCACCCAGCCACCTTTACTGGCAAAACTTTCGGCTTCGATCAATATGGATTGTGCTGTTACACCAGCCATTCCTGCCAGAAATAACAAAGCGCCAAATATTATTTTCTTCATAGTTTACCGGATTTTATTTTTAAAACAGATCAAATTACCTATTAATTAGGAATGAAATAATGTCGCATTTTGTTTTATCGTCTTTTACAAACTCACCCCGTCGCATCTGCGATGCTTTGCCCCTCTCTTCGTGAAGAGAGGGGGGAAGGCCGCCTGCGGACTTTGGGGGTGAGTTATTTATAAAATACGACATTATATAGTTTCGATTACTTATATCAATTCCTGAATCCATATATTACTTAATTCCTGAAGTTATGGAGACATGATCAAAAGTTGTTGTAACATCAGAACTATTATTCCGGGAGCTCACGGCCAAACCAGCAAAACTTGACGTAGCCATTGGAATTTCAACACGATCCACTTCGAACCATTTTTCACCATCTGATGATTCATAAACGGCAAATGTGTTTCCTGTGCGCTTTATTCTAAACCAGGCAGGTAACCAGGTATACGTATTACCTAAAGTTGATGACATCTCCGCACCAGTTGAAATTCTGTATCCCATACGTGCAAAACGGCCACCTCCTTCACCTAAAGTCATGGTAACGGCAGTTGAATTTGGGTTTAATGATTCCCTAATCATCAGCTCCGATTTTAATAATGATCCGGTAGTATCACTGATACGACAAGTGATTTCATAATCGCCCGTTACTTTTGTATAGCAGTAAGTTGCATTATCCCCGTTTCCACCAATTTGGGCACCGTTCCCTGTTACAATAAAAGTTGAACCTGCCACATCAGCAAATTCGGCACGTCCAGAAAGCTTATCGCCTATATTAACCAGTTCCCATTTTGATGGTAAAACAGTTGCATCAAGAGGAGTTGAACCGGAAACAGAAGAGAATTCCCCTGTACCTGACTGGTTAACCGCAGCAACCCTGTAGAAGTATGTGGTTCCATTTGACACACTTTTGTCAGTATAAACAGTGTAGGTATTGGCATCCCATGAGTCAATCGTCGAATAATCCCTGTCACTGCCAGTCGATCGCTGTATAACATATCCGGTTGCAGTAAAATCACCAGGCGGTTGCCAGTTTAAGAACACCTTCCCGACACCGGCAGTAACGTTCAACTCTGTTGGCTTGCCCGGAACCGGGTGTGGCGGGCAACTGGCTTCCTCTAATGCAAAAGTAAGGGATCCATACCCAAAGTGGTCTTTGCTTCCATGCTCAGGTCGCATCAATTCAGCCATGCGTTGTACATGAGGTGCGCTTAATCCCTTACGTACTACATAATGATTGTATAGCATTTCCCAAACCGGACGATCATCTAAACGGCCACGTCCGTTAATGGCCGGCCATTTATGGTTTGCCGGCTGGCAGTTATTATAAAACTTGAATGGCACATCTTGCATCTGGTTGTACTTAGCAGTATACTCTGCACCAGCCAGAAGGCGGCTGTTGTCATGTCCAAAAAGGTCAAGCCCCTGGTTCCATGCTATTTGACAAGCCGCACCTAAAAGTCCGACACCTAATTGCCCGTGTTCCTGATCGCGGCCACTTTCCTGCCATTGTCCAAGATTTCCGTCATGGATATGATAAACTGCATGCTTTATGCTACCAGTACCTTTACCATTTCTAAAATATTCAATCCCTTCATCATAAATAGCTTGATTGTCACACAGCACACCGATGGCAATCAATGCAGTAATGTTATTGGCATCCCAATTAGCCCAATGGTAATCGATACATGCACCATTGTGGTTTACCAGGAAATCGTGGCATACAGGATAAAAGTAATTGACCATCATATTTTGAAATCTTTTGAAGTCGTCTTGCTTCCATCCTTCATAGATTCGCATAATTTCGGCAGCCATGGCTAATTCAGATATGCCTATCCCTCCCAATCCAAAAATATCGGTATTACCACCCGAAGGGATTTGATTGACAGTAAATGAATAATCATTAAATATGCCGATTGCACATTTTGCATAGCTTTCGTCACCGGAAATATACCAACGGATTGCATTTAAATATGCGGCATGGGCATCTTTAGATATCACCTGCCTTAAATTCATATCTTTTTTTGGAAATGCCACATAGGTGTGTAGAGCTAAAGGATCCTTTATGAGAAGGTTCCATCCATCTATCCATGGGTGTGCTCCTTCAGCTACCTTCGTTTTCATCCGGTCAAGATCAGCCTGGGTATGTAATCCTCCGGGATGTACAAAACTATTCTTTGCATTGGTTATTAGTGTACTGCCAAAAACAAGTACAATCAGGACTATTAATGGTAATTTTATTAATCTCTTATTCATCTTATTGTTTCAATGATTAAATGACTATATGGTTGTATCTTTTAGCCTGTTTTAGTTCAAATCTTTTAAATTGCACAAGTGTTTTTCTGTGAAACAAAATCCATGCTGCCTACAAAGTGATAATCCGCATCGGGTTTGATAACCAAAGCCAGTTCGGGAACATGGTTATCGAGCACGATGTCGGGTTCAGACTTTTCGACAATAGGTTTGTTCTTGAAATTGACACTGTAAAACAGCTGCAAATTCTCATTCGTTTTCAGCGTAGAAAATGAAACTGAGTAATTTCCATCGGGGGATTTAATCTTGTAATCGAGTGTTGTATTTTCTGACGCAAATCCCTGAATGACATTCAGCACAAACAGTATCAGCAAACAGATGATGGGATTGAATCGGTTCATTGTTGGTTAATTTGTTTCTGAGATCGTTATCAAAAAGTGATTGAAAATATTCGCGATTAATTATCATACTTGTGAATAAAAGCACAAACAGATCTCTATTTTATCGAGAAAAGTAAGGTGCCAAAACCCAATTGGTCGAAACCTCCGCTGTTGGGACCATAGTCGCCGCCACCGCCTTCTGGCCTAACCGATTTAGCGCCAAATTCAGTGTAGGTAGCAGTCTTTCCTTTTAATTTCACGTAATGATTATAAATTAGTTCCCATTGAGGACGTTTGCTTCCCCGGCCACCCGAGCCTATTGATGGTAATTCGGTAGTTTTAACGCCACAACCATTCCAGGGGTCGCCTTCGTGCCAGCTATATGCTTTATAAGGTACTTCCAACATACCCACATTATATTTGGCTACATACTCGCTTGCTTTTAAAATTAGATTATCATTAAACCCCCACATATCGTCACCTTGATTTTCAGCCAACTGACAAATTGTAGTTAATAAAGCCAATGATAATGTGCAGTGCCCTTGATCCCTGCCACTTTCCTGCATCTCGGCCATGTAATCATCAGGTGCTGGAAACACATAAAAAATAGTGCGGTTAATATTTCCATTGCCTTTTCCGTTCTGAAAATAATTTATAACGTTATTGTATAAAGTTCTTTGATCGGTCAAAATACCAATTGACATCAACGAAGCCATGTTACACAAATCCCAGTTCGACCAGGCATGCTCAGGATGACACCCCAAATGGCCAAGGAAAGAAATATTGCCGGGGGCAAACACAGTTAACATCCATTGCTGATATTTTTGAAAATCGGCTGCGGCCCATCCGCTGTAACCCCTAAGTTGTTCGCCAGCTACCGCAAATTCATATCCATAAATCCCCAGGGCCAATGCCACATTAGGGTCGCCGCTTACCCTGATACAGGTATTTGCCCATGCATTTAAAATATTTACCGCCGCTTGTGCATACGAATCATCCCCGGAAATTTTCCATCTTATACCCAATTGAAAAGCGGCATGAGCGTCGTTCATGGCTCTTGAATAGTTATCCGGATCGGGTTCTTCAGGTCTGTTTCCGCCCCGGATTATTTTAACTGTTGGTTGTGCAGTATAACTCGTTTGAGCATGGGAGTTATTGATCAATTTGTTCCAGCCACTGGCCCACGGTTCAGTCGTAAGATTTGCTTTAGCCCGATCAATATCCGCTTGGGTATAATACGCCCCATCGTGTTTCATTGGTACAGTGGGGGCTAATGTATCAATAGGGGTAACCGTAACGGGTATTGTATCATCTGGCGTTTCAGTACCCGGATCTATATTTTTTTTACAGGTCGTAAATGATAGCCCGAACATAACAAGCAGAACGAGGGAAACTACTAATCGTGTCATAATTCTTTATTCTTATTTGTCAAGTGAATACATCAATGTTCCAAAACCCAAAGAGTCAAAACCTCCGCTGTTGGGGCCATAGTCGCCGCCGCCCCCTTCAGGACGGTGTGCCCCGGCCGCCATTTCAACATAAGGAGAAGAAAGCTTTTGCCGCACTACATAGTGATTATAAATCCTTTCCCAGATCGGGCGACGGCTTCCCTTTCCAATATCACTGATTACTGTATGGTTCACATTATCGCAGTTATTGTAGGGTTGGAACGGGACACTCAGGCCTATATAATTGTATTTCGCTTCATACTCGGCTCCTTTTAATACCCGGTTGTCATCATATCCATACAAATCATCACCTTGGTTCCAGCCCATTTCACATATTTCACCAAGCAGACCAATGCACAATGTCGCATGTCCCTGGTCGCGCCCGCTTTCCTGCATTTGCCCCAATCCATCGGGATGGATGAAATAAATTGCTTTTTTCAGTTGTCCGTTCCCGGCGCCTTTAATTAAATATTCCAGCGCTTCGTTATAGATTTTGGCCTTATCGGTTAAAATACCGATTGCCATGATGTTGGCAAGATTTGCCAAATCCCAGTTGGCCCAGTAATGGCTGATACAGGTACCATTATGTCGAACAATAAAATCGGAACTAATTGGATAAAAAACATCCAGCATCCATTTCTGGAAAGCTGCAAAATCGTTGGCAGACCATCCTGCATAGCTCCGCATAATTTCGGCGGCATTGGCAAATTGATAACCATAAATCCCTGCTGCAAGATCCTTGTTTGAATCTCCACTTATCAATTTACAGGTAGAGGCCCAGGCATTCAGTATTTGAACCGCTTTATCGGCATAAGCAGCATTGCCGGTAATTTTCCAACGAATGGCACATTGGTAAGCAGCAGCAACATCATTAAAAGCACGGCTGTAATTATCGGCTTCAGGTTCCTCGGCCGAATTTCCTCCCCTGATCAGTTTAACTACCGGATTGGGGTTGTATGATAATTGAGCGTGCGAATTTTTAATCAGCATGTTCCAGCCATCCATCCAAGGTTGGGTTCCAGCATCCACTTTCGCTTTTATCCGATCAAAATCAGCCTGAGCGTGAAGCATCCCCGGGTGGACAAAGGTTTTGCTTTGATCAATCGGGAATTCTTTTTCAACAATTGGTGGTTTTTTTTCCTCGGCAGGTGCAGGCACTTCCCCGCTGCCACAACCGAAAATGAACAATGGAAGGATAAATAAAAATGCAATGATTAATTTCTTCATAAAAAGGAGTATTAATGTTTTTATAGAAGAGTCATGCCCAAACCAAGTTCAGGCATGACTTTCTTAATTGTTGTTTATTTACCTAAAAATGCCTGTAATGCTTCTTTGGTTTTAAATGTCCTCACCCAATCCACCTCGTAGCCTGTTTCGGCGGAAGTGATGTCAGGAATTTTAAACTGGAAGACGCCACACTCAACCTTATCTTTGGTTGTTTTCTCTGAAATATCCCAGTAATAAACATTATCGGTTTCAAAGTCCTTTTTGTAATCGTTGTTACTGAAACCTGAATCAAGGCCTGTAATATCAGGTCTAAATGCTACTGTGGCCGGCTTGGTGAATTTAATGGCGAAAATCGGATACTCCTTGGTATAAATCCAGGGTGTATTCATGTATTTCAGGTCGGCCCGGCGTTTACTCGTTCCGGCAAACTGTACCGGATCAAAAGTCACTTTCAACTTACTATTCTCAATCACATAAGTAGCATTCTGCTGAGGAATCCAGATTTTGCTGGTTGGATCGTTAAATTCAAATACATATTTACCTTCAGGGATAACAGCATCTACAATATTGCCATAAATTTCAAGTTCGGAAATATTACAAAAACCGTCAGCTGAATAATAGTAAACATACTGATAGCTTTCAGTTGTTGTGATTTCAACCTGAGTATAAACTCCAGTGGCTGGCTGCACTGTTATTTTGTGCAAAGCAACATAATCGGAAAGTGTTGGGTCATTTGCACCACGGATTTCACCGCCAATCATGCGTTTTTCATTACCGGTTCTTGGGGCAAAGCGAACCTGGGTAAGCTTTGCAGCTTTACCTATACCAAAATCGTAACCTACAAATCCTGTTTTGGTGGGTGCATCAACTGCCGTAGCAATATCACCATCAAAAGCAGCTTCCTTATAAGTTTTAGGGTTGTTACTCCACGAACTTTCATGCCCGATGATGGTACCAGAGAGTTTTTCTTCGCCAATCAGGAAAAAAGAAACCGGGATCACTTGGGGACCTACGCGTAAAACCAACATTCCTGATTTTGCATCCGGGATAGTGAATTTTATTTCATTATCTGAAACGGATACCACTTCTGCTTCAGCGCTTCCGATAAGAACATGTACGATTGCTTTATTGGTTCCAAACTTTTCGCCTTTTATGGTAGCTTGCTCGCCTGCTTTACCTTTTACAGGAGTTACACCGGAAACCTGGGACGGAGGAAGAACAGTGTAAGAACCAATGGAATCTACTGTATTAGTCCATATTTTTAACGTTACTTTCCCCGACACAGCCGCAACAGGAACTTTTACTTTTATCTTGTTATCAATACAGGAAATTATAGAATCAGCTTTAATACCGTTAAATAACACAGTTACTGCTTTGGTATAAATTCCAAAGCTGGAACCATCGATGATAACATAAGAGCCCGGATACCCGATGGTTGGGGATAACCCTGTTGGAACAGGAGCCGGGTAGATGTAGTCTTTAAAATTGGGCCCCTGTTCGCAAGCGAAAAGGAATAAGCTTATTGCTGCCAGCAAAAAAGCTATATTTAAAAATTTATTTTTCATGTGTATCTTTTTTTACGATTAATACTAATACCCAGGGTTTTGAATCAACTTCGGATTTAAAGTTATTTGCGTAATTGGGATGGGATTTAAATAATGTTTTTTGGCAACTGTATGGTTTTTATAGCTATCTACTACCACACAGGTTAAGTTACCCGCAGGAGTCTGTACTGCTTCCTCTCCCCAAACATAAGAGCTTTTCACATATTTAGAAGCAACCGGGCTACCCATAGCATCTTTAAAATCAGTGGCATAAGAAGCATCGCCAACAACCATCCCAAGACGAGACGGGTTAAGAGCCTCTTCCAGAATACCCCAGCGTTTCAAGTCATCAAAGCGTTTTCCTTCACGATACAGTTCGACAGCTCTTTCTCTTCTTATCTCTGTTTTTATGTCCAACCCATTGGCAGAAGCCAATGCATTGGTGAGGTGGGCCACACCGGCTCGGTCTCTCAGTTTATTAATCGAAGCATCTAACTGTGCATCGGTAATACTACCGCTCAACTCGACCAATGCTTCAGCATACATTAAATAGACTTCCGCCAGGCGAATGACCGGATAATTAGCTGATTCGGTGTTATCGGCACGGCGGCCATTTGGGGGAGTCCCCGGTTTATAAACTACATACTTGGAATTGCCATATCCGCTGGCACCTAAACTTCCGAAATCCAGTGTAACGGAGGTAGGAGCTGTACCTGGGCCATATAAATAACTGATCAAACGTAAATCCCTGTTTTTGAATTCATCGCCTGCTTTATGATATCCCTGAAACTGAGAAGATTTTTCAGGTGGCAGCCCGTCTTTACAAACAGCCAAATCCACAAATTTACGGCTGGGATATAATTGCCCGCTGGTCCAACTTATGTTTTTACCGCTTTGTTTGTAGGTATAGTCATACACCTGATACAAGATAAATTCGCTATTGCTTGATTTATCGTAACCACCGGGGTTGCTGCCTGCATCTTCCAGATTGAACAAATACCAGGAACTTGCATTGGTCATGGTAGCATTGCTGTTATAGTTCCACAAACTATACCCACCGTTTTTCATTACATCTTCAGTTAAGGTAACAACATCCGCTAAATACTTATTTACATTAGCGGCATCATGTCCTGCCGTACCGGCTCCAACTGAAGTTCCATCTCCGTCAGGCGTTTGCCCTACATATTTTTCCCAGGTTGCTTCATAAAGCAGTACCTGCGCCTTAAATGCTTCGGCAGCCCATTTACTTACCCTTCCTTTATCGCCACCGGTTATGGACTTCTCTGTTGGCAATTTCGAAATTGCCACGTCCAAATCGGTTAATATTTGTTTGACCACTTCATAGCGGCTGTTACGTGTGGCATACATTTCAGGGGAGTTAACATCCAGCACAGATGTAACAATAGGCACACCGCCAAATTGTTTCAACAACCCAAAGTAGCCAAAGGCGCGGAAGAAACTGGCTTCGCCAATATATTGGCTGATATCACCATCGCCGGTATATTCCTGTGCTTTTTGCAACAAAATATTGCAATTCCGAATACCTGTGTAGCTCCAACTAGTGCTTCCAACTGCAATTGTACCATGCCCTAAATCGAAACCAGCGCCGTTTCCATTTGCCGACAAGTCAGTATTATTATCCATACTGCCAAAATCCCATCCCGGCAACTGGCCATATAAACTTGCCGTATATGCTTTAAAATCACTCGGATTTTTAAAATACACATCATCTGTAAAATTTGCAGGAGGCGTCAGCTCAATAAAATCCTTTGTACAAGAAGTTGCACCTAAAAGCAAACTTCCTATTATAATATAAATAAACTTTTTCATATTAATTTTTTTAATATTAATCATAAGAATACCGTATTTTAAAATCCGACATTTATACCAAAAGACCATGTTCTGGCGTAAGGATAACCGTTATTGTCAACCGATGCCTCACCCATTTCAGGGTCAAACCCGTCTTTTATACTGGTCGATTCCCACAAGTCGTTTCCGGAGAAATAGACGCGTACCCGCTCTATTTTAGCTTTACTGGTTAATTTTTTAGGTAACGTATAACCTACAATCAACGATTTCAAGCGTATATACCTGTTATTCTGCAACATAAAATCATTGTTCGCATAATTCCATTTTGCACGCGTTGGATTAACCGTTAAGCGGGGAAAAAGAGCATCTGTATGATCGGTTGTCCATGTATTACCAATAAAAGCCGGGTTTTGGTTCGTCCATATCGCCTGAAAAGGATAGGACATCCAGGCTGAACGCATGATATTCTGCTTGAGCTGCCCCTGGAAAAGGGCTGAACAATCAAAACCTTTCCATGATGCCCCCAGTTTTATACCAAAGTTGTAATGTGGGGTGCCGTCGCCCGCATATACCAACGAGCTTTTTTCGTTGCCAATTGCTGTAATGTTACCAGTTCCGGCCACATCAACTTTCTTTATGTCGCCGGGGCGTAATGTCGCTTTTGGGTTACTTGCAGGTAAGCTGGCGAGATCGGTACTTGTGCCGTATTTGGCATAGTAGGCATCAACCTCTGACTGGTCCTTAAAATAACCGTCAGTCTGATAAACAAACCAGGGTTGGTATGGATAACCGTTTACAATCCCATTTTTGCCTGCTCCGTAATTATCGGCCCCTTCAACATTTGTAACCATGGTTTTGGTATTGCCCATGTTGACTGACACATAGTAGTTGAAATCGTTGATATGGTCATTCCAGCTTACAATAGTTTCCCATCCTTTGGTATTGAAATGGCCGCTGTTTGTTTTTGGCGCATCACCTCCTAAAACAGAAGGGTAAGTAACCTTACTCAGCATACCAATGTTATTTTTTTCGAAAACATCATACGAAGCAGATAAACGGCCGTCAAAAAACCGTAAATCAATACCGGCATTTGATTGT
>DAITNH010000213.1:0-9917 GCA_036834745.1 Prolixibacteraceae bacterium | reverse complement strand
ACTCGCGACCCTTAGCTTGGAAGGCTAATGCTCTATCGACTGAGCTACTCCCGCAATTTAAGTTGCAAGTTCCGGCTTCGACAAACTCAGCCAGCGGTTCTTTGCTCAAAGCTGTTTTCAACTTGAAACTTGGAACCATTTAACTTGGAACTCTTTTGTGGGGAGAGCAGGATTCGAACCTACGAAGGCGTACGCCAGCAGAGTTACAGTCTGCCCCAGTTGGCCACTTTGGTATCTCCCCAATCAAAATTTTCAGAACTTTTCATTAAATGAGCCGAATCACAGATTCGAACTGTGGACCCCGAGATTACAAATCACGTGCTCTGGCCAACTGAGCTAATTCGGCAACTATTTATACATCATGTCAAAACACCTATAAACGACTATATTAAGCGTTAATAGGCTACTTTTTATGCAAACTATAACTAATCAGATAGTTGCCCGAAAAAGGTTTGCAAATGTATAAATATTTTATCGTAATTCACAACAAATAATTATTTTTTCAATATTATTTATCCTTGAGTTTTTCTTTCACTTTTATTAACTGTTTGCGAATTGCTTCAATTGCCATATCAATAGATTCTTCAAAAGTATCCGTTTGTTTTTCAGCAAAAAGGTAATCCGTTCCGGGCATAGAAAGTTTAATTTCTGCGATTTTGTTGTTGATAGTTTCAGGTTTATCAACCTTCAGGATTACTTCACAACCTATAATACCTTCGAAGTAGGTATCAAGTTTTGAAACTTTTTTGTTAACAAAATCAATTAATTTCTGATCGGCTGTAAAGCGAACAGTGTTAAGCTGAATGTTCATAATTAATCCTCCTAAAATTTAAGATCGTGGATGTGCTTGTCTGTAAACTTTTTGAATTTTCTCGAGAGAGGTATGTGTATAAATCTGTGTAGCCGAAAGATTTGAATGACCCAGCAATTCCTTGACCGCATTTAGATCGGCTCCGCGATTAAGCAGATGGGTTGCAAAAGTGTGCCTGAGTACATGGGGACTTTTTTGGTCGATTGTTGTTACCAGCGTTAAATATTTCAAGACAACCCTGTAAATAAGTTTTTCGTAGGCAGGATTACCTTTTTCAGTAAGTAACAAATTCGAAACAGGAGATCCGAAAAGGCGGGTACGTTCTGTCCGATATTGCTCTATCAATACATTTAAACTGCGGGGGTAAGGAACAATTCGCTCTTTGTTGCGCTTACCTAAAACTTTGATCAAAAATTCGGATTGGTAGATATCTGCATCTTTCAGATTCATCAATTCAGCCAAGCGAATTCCAGTACCATACAAAAGGCTTAAAATTAATTTGTCCCGAAGCCCTTCAAAATCATTTCCAAAAAAACCGTCATCAAGCAAATGATTCAGTTGTTTTTCTTCCACAAAATGAGGTAGTTTTTTTCGAATCCTGGGCACAATCACATTTACCAGGTTATTCTCCTTAACTACCTCTAACCTCATTAAATATTTATTAAACGACTTTAAGGCTGAGATTTTTTTATTTACAGTGCGGGCAGTCAATCCGCTATCCATCAAATCAACAATCCAACTACGGACTATTTTATCATTAATTCCTTCGACATTAAAATCCCCGACCGTTTTGACAAAAAACTCTTCAAACTGATCGAGGTCTTTCTTATAGGCAATCGCAGTTAAATGCGAATACCTTTTTTCGTATCTCAGATAATTAATAAATGATTCCTGATGCGACATTTGTAAACAATTAACATCTTTTCGAGGAACCAGCTAGATTTCCTAGTCGTCCTGACGCTGTAAATTCTCAATATAAATAGCCTTGTTTACTTCAGCCCTTCTTTCAACCGAAGGTTTCATAAAGGCTTGTCTTACCCTCAACTCTTTTACAACTCCTGTTTTTTCAAACTTTCTTTTAAATCTTTTAAGTGCTCTTTCGATGTTTTCACCTTCTTTGACTGGAATGACGATCATAGAATTATTATTTTTTCTTGTTAAAATTCGAGCCGCAAATTTATTAATTAATGATTAGTAATCAAATTTAAACCAAAATTTTATTTTAAAAAAATCTGATTGCCGTTTCCTGGTAATTTTAAAACGAAAATGCCCGGATAATGTTCTACAAATATGGTTTTAACCTTGCATACTCGTCTATGTTTAAAATCATACTATCAAGCAAAACTGAAGATTGATGAATGCTTCCGTATTTTGTTCTGAATTTAATTATCTGTCTTGCAAGGTCTTTTTGAATGTAGGGATGTTTCGCAAGTTCATTCCATTCAGCAAAGTTCAAATCTACTTTTCTGATTTGTGCCAAATCGACTGTAACCATTCCATCGATTTGACGAATAACCTGTTCGCTCAAACCATACACCTCTTTTAATTGTGCAAGCGTATGAAATCCGCCCAAAAGATCACGGTATTTTACGATTCGTTTTGACAATTTGTCTCCGATACCGGGAAGTCTCATTAATTCAACTGAATCTGCAGCATTAATTTCAATCTGTATTTTTGATACTTCAGCTGCCTTTTTAAATTTGACATTTTCTTTTTCCTTAATTACAATGTAATCAGCCAAAATTTGTTTCTGCGCATCAGACAATCCGTACATCTTTAAGAAATCAGCAGTGCTCCTGAAAGTACCACCTTTACTTTGGTAATTGCGGATTGTTTGTATTTGCTTTTCTTTTAGACCCAAACGCATAAAATCATTGTCGCTTGCAGTATTCGGATCAAAAAGAAATAATTCTGAAGGAGCATTCTGCAGCGCTAACTGTGTAGTTTTTATATCAAAAATAAGATATGGAGCAACCTGATTGAAAATTGCATCGGTGACTCCATAGATTTTCCTGAAATCAGTTTCAGAATAAAACTTTCCACCCTTTTCCCTAAACTTCAGGATATTTCGTTTAACTCCTACTGGAAGTGAAAGACTATTGAGTGCATCACTATCAATTGTATTGGGATTAAAACGGAAAAATTTATTTTCTTCGGCCAGACCATTGATCGAATCGTTGTATAAATTCATTTCGCTCCTGGCAGTATCAAGCAAATCAGTATCGAGTTTTGCAGGCATTTCGAAATAGAAAATGACTTTATTGGCAACAGCCAACAGAAAGATAATAACCAAAAGGATGGTGATTCCTTTTCGTTCGTTACGGCTGAAAGTAAAATAGTCCTGAATAAATTGTTTGACGTTCATTTGCGAAATGGCTTTCACTAAGTTACTTCAAAATAATGACATAAAAAAACCCGGTTGATAACCGGGTTCTTATTATTTCAATTTTGCTTAGCTTCTGTCAATATTATTCAGGTCATTGAATGCTATTTTGAGCCTTTCAATCATCGTTTCCTGTCCTTTACGCAACCAAACGCGTGGATCGTAATACTTTTTGTTTGGTTTGTCAGTGCCGTCAGGATTACCGATTTGTCCTTGAAGGTATTCCCTGTTTTGAGCTTCGTACTTGCGCACGCCATCCCAGGTAGCCCATTGTGTATCGGTGTCTATATTCATTTTAATCACACCATAAGAAATTGCTTCGCGAATTTCTTCAAGTGTTGAACCTGAACCACCATGAAAAACAAAATCAACTGGTTTATCACCTAATCCGTGTTTCTCTGATACATATTTTTGCGAATTATCAAGAATTTTTGGGGTCAGTTTTACGTTTCCTGGTTTATAAACACCATGCACATTACCGAAAGATGCAGCGATGGTGAAATTCGGACTGATTTTGCTCAGTTCTGAATAAGCATAATCAACATCGGCAGGCTGAGTATAAAGCAATGCATTGTCAACAGCTGAATTGTCAACACCATCTTCTTCGCCACCGGTTACTCCCAATTCAATTTCGAGGGTCATTCCGATTTTGCTCATTCGGGCAAGGTATTTTTTGCAGATTTCGATGTTTTCTTCAAGTGGTTCTTCTGACAAATCGAGCATGTGTGAGCTGAACAATGGTTTGCCTGTTTCTGCAAAGTGTTTTTCACCAGCATCAAGAAGGCCGTCAATCCAAGGCAATAATTTTTTTGCAGCATGATCGGTATGCAATACAACATGCACTTTGTAAAGTTCGGCAAGCAAATGCACCGATTTTGCACCGGCAATCGCTCCGGCAATTGGAGCCAACTGTCCATCAAGTTTCAAGCCTTTTCCGGCATAAAACTGTGCACCACCATTTGAGAATTGAATTATTACAGGAGAATTAACCAGTTTGGCAGCTTCCATTACGGCATTTACCGAGTCGGAACTTACTACGTTTACGGCTGGCAATGCAAAATGATTTTCCTTTGCAATTTTAAATACTTTTTGCAGATCGGTTCCGGAAACAACTCCGAATTTTACTACTTCTGAAATTTTTGTCATTGTATAAATTTTAGGATGATAATTTTATATTTCTATTTCCTGATTTTTATCTTTCAAGAAACAACTAAGCAAAGTTAGGATTGTTCAGGCTAAAAAAATAATATCGGCCAATTAATTGAATCACCTGAGTTGAAAATTTCATGTTTATTTGATGCAAAGGCCTTTGTCATTCATAAATCCGATCAGATAATGCGTAAAAATTAAAATGGATAACCGATCGCAAATGACAGGTTCATCTGATCGCCGTTAATGGGATAGTTTCCGGGAATAAACCTTTTTCCTGCTTCCAAAGATGGATCACGCATTTTCAAACCGAGATCGAGCCTGAAAAGAAAGAATGTAAAATCGAACCTTAATCCGAGGCCAGAACCAACTGCTATCTGCTTGTAAAACCCATCCATCCTGAAAACAGCTCCTTCACGGTTGTCTTTTCCGTTGATGGCCCAGATATTTCCGGCATCTAAAAAGAAAGCGCCTTCCATTAGCCAAAAAAGTTTAAAACGGTACTCTAAATTTGCTTCCAGCTTAATATCAGACGATTGGTTTGGGTAAACATCCAAAGGTGCCTTGTATGTTCCCGGTCCCAGCGACCGTACCTGCCATGCGCGGATACCATTGGCTCCACCGGTGAAATATTTCTTTTCGAAAGGCAACACATCGAAGTTACCAAAAGGAACGCCAATCCCTACAAACGCCCGACCCACCACCGAACTAAGTTTGTCAATCATGTGTCCGTATCGATATTCAAAATCAGTTTTAAAATATTGGGCAAATCGTGTATTCAAAACCTCATAATAGGAACTCATTTGGTTAGCTACTTCAGTTTTATTTTTATTTATAAGTCCCGTGTAAAGCGACAGCAGATTTCCTGCAGATTCGAAATTAACTTTGAAGTACTTGTAATCCTCTCTTTTATTGATGGTCTGCGTATTATACATCCAGCTATAGTTGGATGCCAAAATGAGATGATCAGTAAAACTGCTTTTTATATACAGATCTTTAATTGAAATGATGAAAGCCGGATTTAACGCAGAAAGTAACACATAGTTGAAATCAACCATATTCAAGGTATGAAACTTAAATGCAGAAGTTTTCCAGATATATCCAAATTTAAAGTTCGTAATGGTTCGTGTGTAATCAGGTCGGTTTTGATAGTTGTAACCAACCGTCAATTTGGTTTCAGGAATCTGAAAATCAAACATGTGCTTTCCCCTGATGAAGCTTAAAAACTTCGGAAAAGTAAGGCTCGATTCAATTCCCAATTCGCGGGTATTAAAATCGAGTGTGCTGTTATTTATAAATGCCTGCTGACGCTCGCGTGCACCCCTGATCTGAAAATCAAACACTTCAGCACCACCAAAGACATTGCGGTGCTGAAAATTAAAATTACCGGCAACGCCGAGATTGCCCGAGGAATTTGTCCCTTCGATATCGACAGAAAAATTCTGACGTGGCAATGGAGACAATTGCATCCGGTAATCGAGCTGCGGAATTGAATCGCCGGTAAATGAATCGGTTTCAAGAAAACTGATATTTATTACCTTGAATTGTTTCAAACGACTCAAAGCACGATAGGTCTTTTCAGTATTTTGCAAACTGTAATAAACACTGTCTCTCATCCGGTTAATATTCGAGAATAAACCAGGCTTGTATCTTAACTTTCCTGAATAGGTATAGATATAATCATCCAAAACCAGCGTATCCACCTTTTGATCAGTCTGATCGCCGGTAAGAGTGGGTGTCTTGAAAGTTGGATTTATCAGGAAGTTCCTGATTTTATACTTTTGGTGGGGAACGACTACGTTTGAGTCATTTCTGGGCGAGGCATCATCAATATTTATTACCAGATCTACCTGATGATTGTATAAATTACTATCGGCGGTATAACTGATAAATTCTTCCGCGAATTTGTAATATCCTTCATTTTTAAGATTTCTGGCAATTCTCTGCCGCTCTGCGTTCAATACATCCAAATCAAAAACATCACCGGTTTTCAGCAACTGGTTGACTGAATCTTTCAGGATAATCCCGCGTAAATTTTCGTCTTTCAATGAATATATGTAATTACGGATCAGGTAAGGCCGTCCGGCTTCGACGTTAAAAACAAGGTTCACTTTCTTTTCTTTCGAACCGTAAACCAGTGTATCTTTTATCGAAGCATTGTAATACCCTTTGTTTTTCAGATAAATCTGAAGTTGTTCCTTGCTTCGCTGCGATTGAATTTGTTCGTAAATTACTGGAGCTTCGCCTATTCTTTTTAACCAGTCATTCTCCTTTTTTATCGACGACAAATTGTAAACCCATAAGTGAAATTTTATGGATCCCAATATTCGAAGGTTTTCTTTTTGGCGCACGTAAGTTTTAATATCCTCCTTTTTGATATTGTTGTCATCAACTTTAACAGATACTTTATTCAGAAGATATTTACCTTCGGGCACAAATTTGGTTGAATTGCATGAGCTAAGAAGTACGATTCCCAATAAAAGGATAAAACTTCCGGCATTAAAAAATCTGTTACGGACAAACAACATCATGAAATTCAGTTTTTACAAAAATAAACACAGCATTTGGTTCGCATATCATTTATACCTTTTTATTTTTACCAATTAGAACGAAAATTTTAAAACGATGTTGAGCAAAAACAAGATTAAATTGATTCAATCGCTGAACCGAAAGAAAAGCAGGGACGAATCGGGTGTTTTTTTGGTTGAAGGCAACAAGATGGTGGAAGAAGCGATTCGTTCGGGTTTCGAAATCGAACTTTTGGTTTGCACTTCCGAATTTGCAAATCAACATCCGGAAATCAACATCCGTACAAAAGAACTGATAGAAACTGACAGTGAATCAATATCAAAGGCCAGCCTTCTTCAAAATCCCCAGGATGCATTGGCGATTGTTAGTCAGCCTGGAAATATTTATCCTGAAACAAATCTAAAAAAGGATCTTTGTCTGGCGCTCGATTTTATTCAGGATCCGGGAAATTTGGGAACGATTCTTCGCATTGCAGACTGGTATGGAATTAATCATGTTGTTTGTTCTGAAAATACCGTTGATGTTTTCAATCCTAAAGTAGTACAGGCGAGTATGGGCGCTATTTTCAGGGTAAAAGTTGAAATTATGGAGCTTTCCGGATTCATTAAAAATGCTTCAGAAAACGGAATTCCTGTTTATGGGACTTTTCTGGAAGGCAAAAACATTTATCAGCAAACATTGTCTTCCAATGGAATAATAGTACTTGGAAATGAAGGGAACGGAATCTCAGATCCGATCAGCCGACTGGTGACACAAAAATTGCTTATTCCCTGCTTTTCAACTCATGAAAACAAGCCCGAATCGCTGAATGTTGCAATTGCAGCCGCAATTTGTTGTAGCGAATTCAGGAGAAGATAAATTTGACCCTGGCGGTCACTTAGCTATGCATTCCCCACTCTTAGCCAACGATTTCTCACTCTTAGCTATGCATTCCACACACTTGGCCAACGATTCCCCACTATTAGCGAAGCATTTCTCACTCATAGGCAACGATTCCCCACTCACAGCCAACGATTTCTCACTCATGGCTAAGTATTCCCCGCATTTAGCTAACGATTCCACACTCTTAGCCAACGATTTCTCACGCTCAGTTAGTCATTCCTCACGCTTTGATAAATTAATCCTGAAATATTTTTTCCATTTCCTAACAATTTACTTCATTTTGACTTGAAATTGCTTTGATAATTAGCAGCAAATGCCTCCGCACATCGTTCGCCGTCCATTGCCGACGATACAATTCCTCCTGAATATCCTGCACCTTCGCCACACGGATAAAGTCCATGAATTTTAACATGTTCAAGCGTATCTTCCCTTCTGGGAATTCGGATTGGCGAAGAAGTCCGTGATTCAACTCCCACCACAATTGCTTCGTTGGTATGGTATCCGTGGGCTTTTTTATCAATCTGTACAAATGCTTCCTGAAGTCGAGTCCTGATTCGTTTGGGAAGTTTATCGTGCAACGGAACAGAAACCAATCCCGGATGATAGGAGGTTTCCGGCAAATCCTGGGAAAATTTACCGCTCACAAAATCTGCCATTCGCTGTGCCGGGGCAAACTGCGTATTTCCGTTCAAAGCAAAGCACAATCGTTCAATGCTCCGCTGAAACTCCAGACCGGCAAAAACGCCAAAATGCCTGAATTCCGCTAAATCTTCAGGCCTGATTTCGACGACCATTCCGGAGTTGGCAAAGTTTGTATTCCGCTTTGTGGGCGACATTCCGTTCACAACCATCTCGCCGGGAGCAGTGGCTGCGGGAACAATCATTCCACCGGGACACATACAAAACGAATAAACACCACGTTGCTCAACCTGCTCAACAAACGTATAACTGGCAGGTGGCAAATACGGGCCGCGCAATGGCTGGTTGTATTGAATCGAATCAATCAATGTTTGCGGATGTTCAGCCCGAACCCCAACCGCAAAAGTTTTGGCTTCGATTGAAATACCTTTGGAATAAAGCAACTCAAATATTTCACGCGCCGAATGTCCAGTTGCCAGTATCACTGCTTCGGCTTCAACAATTGTGGTATCCGAAAGCATTATTCCTGAGCAGCGGTCATTTTCAATAATCAGATCTTCCACCCGACTGTTAAAATGAATTTCGCCGCCAGCCTCCAAAATTTTATTCCTGATGCTGGTAATGATTCCCGGAAGCATATTTGTACCGATGTGCGGATGCGCATCTATCAGGATTTCGGGAAGTGCACCGTTGGCGTAAAAAACTTCCAGTATTTTCCTTAAATCTCCACGCTTTTTCGACCGTGTGTATAATTTCCCGTCAGAAAAAGTGCCTGCCCCACCCTCTCCAAAACCATAATTTGAATCGGGATTGACCAAATGCTCGCGATGAATTTTGGCAATATCTCTTTTCCGGTCGCTAACATTTTTCCCACGCTCAAAAATAAGCGGTTTAAAACCAAGCTCGATCAAACGCAAGGCGGCAAAAAGCCCGGCGGGACCAGCTCCGACAATGATAACAGCTGGTTTGTGATCAACCAAATTATATTCAAACTGAATTTTTTCTTCGGCAGGAAGTTCGTCGATAAAAACTTCAACACCCAAATTTACGCGAATAGCACGTTGACGGGCATCAACCGACTTTCGCCTGACGTTGATCAGCAGAATCCTCTCTTCATCAATGTGAAGTTTTTCAGCCAGAATTGGCTTGTAGAATTGTTCGTCCGACGCCTGTTTGGGCGTAAGTGACAGATTAATTTCTTGTTTCAAAATTATTCAAAATGAAAACTAAATATGAACATATTGGATGTCAGCTGCGACAAAGCATTGGTATAAACCTGTTTCTGAGATCCTAATTTTGGTCCCTCATCCAATACATTTGACAATCCGAAACTGAACTTTAATTCGGTTGACAAGCGAAAAAACTGAAGGTAGGAATCCCATCCAACACCAACTTCAACAGATGAGCTAAAAGGTTTTAGCCGAACCAAATCTTCCTGCCCGGTTTTCGAAATATCAATACGATAAGCTACCCCACCAATTAAATAAGGCCTTTGGTTATTCATCCGCTTCGATTTATATTTAA
>DAITNH010000212.1:0-9949 GCA_036834745.1 Prolixibacteraceae bacterium | reverse complement strand
AGGATAAATCCTGATGCATGGACCTTTTTCTCTAATCTGGCACCTTCATACCGCAAAACGATTATTTACTGGGTGATGAGTGCCAAACAGCAAGCCACCCGAATTTCAAGATTGGATAAACTGATTGAAGCCTGCGCCGCAGGAAAACGATTGAGATAAATCTAAAACATGGACGATTTTCAGGTATTTGTAAAACCGGTTGGAGCCAGTTGTAACCTGGCTTGTACATATTGTTATTACCTCGATAAAAGTGAGCTGTTCGCTGATTCAGGGCTTCACCGAATGGCAGATGATTTACTTGAAATGTATATCATTCAGCACATTCAGGCTTCTGCAGAGTCAATCATTTTCTTTTCGTGGCACGGCGGCGAACCCACTTTGGCCGGACTGGATTATTTCCGGCGAATTGCTGAAATTCAGAAAAAGCACCTTCCTGCCAATCGGGTTGTTTTAAACGGTATTCAAACCAACGGCACTTTGCTCAACGAAGAGTGGTGCCAATTCATGAAAAAAGAGAATTTCATCGTTGGTATCAGCATCGACGGACCTGAAGAATTTCATTCTATCAACCGGGTCAGAAGAGATGGACAATCCAGTTTTAGGGAGGTTGTCAGAGGTTACCAACTTTTGAAATCCCATGAAATTCCAGTTGAAATACTCTGTGTGGTCAATTCGGTCAATGTAAATTTTCCACTGGAAGTTTACCGGTTTTTTAAAAGCCTGAATGCTGAATTCATAACATTTTTGCCATTGGTGGAGAAACAAAATTCAGGCGGGAAAACAGTTTCTGAACGGACAGTTCCGGCAAAAGCTTTCGGCACATTTTTGTGTGCAATTTTCGACGAATGGAAAACCGCGGACATTGGAACCGTCAAAATACAGATTTTTGAAGAAGCGCTCCGCACAGCTTTTGGAACCGAACATTCACTCTGCATTTTTAAACCTGTGTGCGGCCGCGTTCCTGTGGTTGAACGCAACGGTGATTTCTACTCGTGCGACCATTTTGTTGATCCTGCTCATCATATCGGGAATATTCGCCAAAGATCGCTTTCAGAAATGCTGGAAAGCCCGCAGCAGAAATCATTCGGACAAGCCAAACTTGACACTTTGCCAGATTTTTGCTTCCAATGCGAAGTCAGGGAAATGTGCAACGGAGCTTGTCCCAAAGACAGGTTCATCAACACTCCGGATGGCGAATCGGGATTGAATTACCTGTGCGAAGGGTACAAATTGTTTTTCAACCACTGCAAACCATTTGTGGAGGAAGTTGCGGAAGCTTGGAAAAGTGGTCAGATTACAAATACTGAAAACTGACCACTGCGACTGAACACTTTTTATTTCAATTTTTCTTTAAAAAACTCAATCGTCCTTTTCCAGGCCAGATCGGCGGCTTCCTTGTTGTACCGTTCAGGATTTGAATCGTTGTTGAAAGCATGGCCGGCTCCTTCATACATGAAAAGCTGATAGTCAATTTTAGCCTCCTTTAAGGCCGCCTCAAAAGCAGGAATTCCGGCGTTGATTCGTTCATCATTTCCGGCATAATGCAAAAGTAGCGGAGCTTTTATTTTTGGCACATCTTCGGCTTTAGGCTGTCCGCCATAATATGGAGCAGCAGCATCCAAATCAGGAGCGTTTACTGCAACATGATTCGTCATAGCTCCACCCCAGCAAAAACCGGTACAGCCCACCTTGCCTGTTGTCAGCGGATTGGTTTTCAAATACGCAACGGCAGCCGAGAAGTCTTTCTTAGTTGTTTCGGAATCCAATTTCTGAAACATTGGGCCGGCTTCTTCCGGTTTTTCAGGAGTACCGCCCTGAGGCGACAATGCATCGGGCGCAAGGGCAACAAAACCTTCCAGCGCCATTCTACGGGCAACATCTTTTATGTGTGGCTGAAGTCCGCGGTTTTCATGAATTACAATGACCGCCGGATATTTCTTTTTCCCTTTCGGACGGGCAAGATATGCAATCATCGGACCACTTGCCCCGGCATACTGAATGGTTTCGGTTACAAGACGGGGATCGTCAGCCTTAATGATTTCAGCAAATAAACTGGTAGGGAAAGAACTCAGAAGAACTGATCCACCGGCGAATGCGGCAGTTTTCTTCAGAAATTGGCGGCGTCCGGTTTTCATGCCTGTTTCACGATTCGATTGTTCAGGGTTGGGTTTCATTTGGCGATTTTTGTTAAGTTTAAATTGATTTATATCATTTTGCTGTCAAGTGATTGAAAAATCAACTAAAATTACAACTAATTGTTTTGAAATTTGTTTGAAAGCTAAAGTTTTTAAATCCAACGATTTCAATAAAAGTTAAGAATCAGAAAATATTAAATTTTATAAATTATGAGATCATTATTTGTTATTCTGTCTATTCTGGTAGTTTTTTCGGGTTGTGTAAAAAAGAACAAAGTACCCACTGCCCAGAATCCGGCCAATCCGGCAATGCACGAGGTGAAAGTTGACGAAGTTATTCAGACGTCACAATACACTTATTTGAAAGTCAGCGACAATGGAACTGAAAACTGGATTGCAGTTAATCGTCAGGAAGCTGCTGTTGGCGAAGTTTATTATTATGAAGAGGCTTTAGAGATGAAAAATTTCAAAAGTAAAGAGCTTGATCGTACTTTCGAAACCATTTATTTTGTTCAGGGAATGAGCAAAGAACCAATTGCTGCAGTCACTGAGGCCCCAATGGGATCCAAGGCTGTTCAACCAACACTGACAATTAAAGAAGGTATTTCTGTTGCTCCTGCTGAAGGTGGCGTTTCAATTGCCAAATTGTATGCTTCCAGAAATGATTTTTCAGGAAAAACCATCAAAATGAAAGGGCAAGTTGTCAAAGTGAATGAAGAAGTGATGGGGAAAAACTGGATTCATATTCAGGATGGAACCAAAGATGGCGAAAACTTTGACCTGACAATTACTACCCTTGACAAAGTTGCTATTGATGATGTTGTTACTTTTGAAGGAACCATCAGCCTGAAAAAAGATTTTGGTTACGGCTATTTCTATGAATTGATTATGGAAGATGCCAAATTGGTGAAATAGTTTCTGGTGGTATAAATTGAAAGACTCCGCTGAACTGAAATGGTCCAGCGGAGTCTTTTTTTTACAATTATTTCAGGCGACAAGCCACAAGTCAGGCACTTACAAGAACAATCTCTTCAAAAGCTTCTCTATAAATTTGACTTGTTTGTAGTACTTCATCATGAGTGCCCGATGCAGCTATTTGTTTATTTTCGATTACATAAATAAAATCGGTTTGACGCGCCAACTGTACCCGGTGAGTTACAAAAATGACCATCATTTCTTTTTTCTTTTTCTGCAGGAGTTTTAAAACAAACTGTTCAGTCCGGCGGTCCATGGCTGCAGTTGCTTCATCTAATAATAAAACCTGTGGTTTTTGATAAAGAGCACGTGCAAGGGCGATCAATTGCTGTTGTCCGCCTGAAAGGTTGGTGCTGTTTTCATTGATAATGGTAGAATATCCTTGCTGAAACTCGTTTATAAACGAATCAAGACCTGTTTCCCGGCAAAAATTAATCACTTCCTGCACATTGGGCGTTTCTTCAAGGCAAATATTTTCTAAAATAGTACCGTTGAATAGTTTTACCTGTTGTGTTACTACTCCAATTTGGCTTCGCCAGCCTGGGATTGAGAGGGAGATCCAGTTGGAGCCATTGATCAAAATTTCGCCTGACTCAAATGGATAGAACCGTTGCAGGACTGAAATCAGTGTGCTTTTTCCACATCCGATTTCCCCAAAAATAGTCACCATTTGCCCTTTTTCAAACTTCATGCTGATCTCCTTCAACAAAAGGCTTTTTCCCGGAAACCTAAAATTCAGGTCTTCGAGTTCAAGAGTCTGGATGTATGGAGCTTGGGGCATGGAACCTGGGTCGAAGGGTGAGGAATTTGGAACTTCCGCTTCGTATTCCGGTTCGGCAGCCGAGAATTCGTACATGCGTTCAAATGCAACTTTGGCTTCCTGAAACTGAATGTTGGCCATTGCGGTATTGATTACGGATGTAACCAGACTTCCAACAATTGTAACAATGGCCATCATCTGGCCCAATAAAAGTTGTTCGCCCAAAACGAGAAACGAAGTCCATGCAATCACTCCTGAAATAAGTACAACGCTTCCAATCTGCGCCGATAGGTTGATTTTGTTTCCTAAAATACCCAATTCATAAACTTTTCCCTGAAAGAAATTATAGATGGATTGCACTGCTTTTGACAGCAGCGATTCTTTGTTGCCCGACTTAATCACTTTTATCCCCTGAATGGTATCAATGTATTTGCTTTCGGTTAAGGCATAAGTCTGCATAACTTCACGCTGTTTATCAATGATTCTGCGGTTGTATTTCCATGCCAGCAATCCGAAAATTGGAATTGCCAGAACGCTTATTAGTCCTGTTGATACCGACAACATAAAAATGTAAATCAGTGAAGAAATAATAATAAGAACATCAATCAGGATATTACTGCTCAGGCTGATTACTACCCGCTGGATTCGTTGAGAATCATTCAGACGGCCAATCATATCGCCCGTTGAGGTGCTGTCGAAGAAGCTTTTGGGGAGGAGCAATAATTTGCCGAAGAAGGACGATACAATCCTGATGTTCATATCCTTACTTTGCCTGATCAGAAAGATTCCCCTGATATAGCCTATAAATGCACGGGCAAGTAAAATAGCTACAAAAATCCCCAGACTTTTAAACAAAAGTTCTTTATTCCCTGACGGTAAAATTTTGTCGATTAATTTTTGTGTATAAATCGCAACGGCCAACCCAAGTACCGCCAGTAACATCCCCATAAAAGCAGCGATCAACAAAACCGCAACATCGTCTTTTATCAGTCCTTTGATCCACGCCAATTGGTTTTTCGAATCAGTTTTCTTTCGAATAAAGCCTTTGCCGGGTTTAAGCATCAGCAAGGCTTTTGATTTCCAAACAGCTTCCAGTTCTTCTTCCCGGTATTCGATAATCCCCCAACCCGGATCGCCCAAAATAAACTTCCCATTTTCATAGCCATAACAAACGATGTAGTGTTCAAGATTGCCATCCTTTAAAATATGAAGGATAACCGGAACTTCCATTTTCTTTAGGTTTTCAATATCGGCTTCGTAACCTTTTACTTCAAATCCCAGTTTTTGAGCCGATTGATACAAACCCAGCAAGCTTGTTCCCTGCAAAGTAGTCCCGCTGGCGTCGCGTAGCTTCTCCTGGGTTGTTTCTCCTCCATGATATTTTACTAAGGAGGTAAGGCAGGCCAGTCCACAATAATACTGGCTGTATTGCTTGGTAAAAGTTGCTCTAATTAAATTCAGTTCTTGTTTAGTTCGCATAGCTGTTAATAATTGATTCGATAATATTTACAACTTCAATTGATTCGTTTTTTTCTTCGAACTTTTTCTTCATCTGGCGGATGTTGTTTTTGTATCCTTCCAGATTGCCTTTGATTTGGTTAATCTTTTTCAGGATGGTCTTTGGGCTGTCACGCCCGATTTTACCGCGCAGTCCCAACCCATGATAAACTACCCGGGCAGAGTTTCCGGGCTGGTCCCATTGAGGTGAAAGAGGGTAAACCAACATGGGCACCTCGTTGAAAATACATTCTGTAATACTATTCATTCCCCCGTGGGTAATCATGATATCGCAGTATTGCAAAAAATCATTTTGTGGCAAATTTGAGAAAACTGTCACATTTTTAGGAACGGGTTGTAATTGCTCGATCTCAAAAAACTCGCTTACAGAGAACACGAATTGCATCTTAGCATTCATTAAAGCTACTTTCTTCATTTTCTTGAAAAAGCAAATCGTTTTTTTTAAGTATGAAAAGGTTATCGTTCCTAATGAACAAAAGATAACAAAGGTTTCTTCACTCTTCTTTAAGACTTGAAGTTTTTGACATAAAGATTCAAAACGAGGAGAACCCGCATTAATGGTGTTCTCGATATCTTTTAAAGGACCAATCCTGAATACGTTATTTTTGGGATGTCTGGGAAAGTCAAAATCAGTTGCTGAAATAACTAACAAGGGAGTATTTTTAACGCAGAACTTAAAGGAGCTTTTATAACTCACAAGTTGCGAAAAACTTGAGCCTGACTCTTTTATTAATCTTTTCGTTATGCTTAAGCTATCTTGTCCCAGATATTTGAATAAATAATATCGATACATGAAGCAATTTTTAATACGCTGCCGAAGCCATAAAAGTGATACCATATACCTCGAAAGCACGCTGTCTTCTTGTGGACAAAAATAGCTTGTAAATGGAGGAATATTGACATCCGGAGTTTTTTCGGGCATCGTTTGGATACTAATCGTTGGGATGCCCAGTGCTTTATAAAAGAAGTATCTCGCAGTATGTTCTTCATCAACAATTGCAATGTCGGGGGCAATATCAGCAACAATATGTTTAAATGTTGTGAGATTCCGCCTGGCTTCTTTGATCACCGAATCAGAAAACAGGTTGTTTATGTTTTCAAAGAACATGCTCCTTTTATTCAATAACTCAAGCTGCTTCATGGATGGAGCAATATCTTGATTGTGCCCGACAAAATCAAATCCTTGTTTTATAGCTGGGGAACAATATTGTTCATGGCCAATGTAAACAACTTTATACCCACTGGATTTTAGAAGTTTAGCCAATTTTAGGGACGAGTTGGTATGACCAATCCCATGATACATATCAAAAAGGATTGTTTTCATGAAGGAGAAAAGAAGTTCAATTTGTTTGCCGTTTTTATTTACATCCCTTTTTCGGCCAAAAAGCCTTGTATTTTCCCGGCAAGCGACATGCCCCAGGGTTGGGCTATTTCCATCGATTCTTTACCTACCTTGGTGGTGCCGTCAACCAACTTTTTGCCCAATGGCGACTGGTAAAATTCAATCAATTATTTGATATCAGCCGGGGCGAAGTTCTTCTGGTAAATCGGGATCAGTTTTTTGTTTAGCTCAATAATCTCCTTGTCAAACACCTCGCGTTTGGCCATATCCCAGGTCAACTGCGGAACATTGGGTTTCATCATTTTAAACTGCGAAACGATTTGCTCGAAAGCCAGATCGTAATTGGCCGCGCTCCCGTTTACTTCCATGAGTTTGAGGATGTCTTTTTCAGTTCCGGTTTGTTGCGCGTGGCAAACTAACATAGACAGGGATAAGCCGATGATAAATAAAATTTTGTACATGATTTTTGATTTTAAATTGTTTGTAAATATTTAAAATATTGATTGTTGCAGATATTCTATCAACCTTCACATTCCGTCCGAAAGGAAGGAAAAGCTTTGGTTAACGTTACCGTTCTGACGGTTTTCATTCCGGTTCTTACTTCCCCGGGTTCCGTTTCACTTCACCCGGGGTTATTCAAAGTCAACTCCTTCGGAGTTGTTTTGCCAGATTAATACAATTCTGCTTCTATTTCTTTACTGTTTTTTTCTCCCCCTCCTTTGGAGGGGTTGGGGGGAGGCTTCCGATTATCGCTTCAATCTTCACTTCCCCCTTGTACATTTTCAGAAGTTTTCTATCGGAGCCGTAAATGAAAACCGTCGGGAATACCGCCGTGCCAAAGCTTTTTAAAAACTGCTGGTTACGGTCGAGTAAAACAACCAGGTTGTCCACCTCCCAGAGGTGGTACTTGGCGGCAAAGGTCTCGACTCTTTTGATAGAGTCATCCGGAGTAATCATTATCATGTTTGCTTCTTCAAATTGTTGGGCATTTCTCCCGATTTCAGACGCTTCGTACTGGCAATGCTCACATTCGGGATGAAAATAAATGATGACCGTTGGCTTCCGGTTATCGAATTCGTCCACACATATTTGCCCGCCGTTCAGCGATTCGAAACAAGCGTGCTGCAGGGTTTGAATCCGCTCTTCACTTTCTTTCTTCGCCTGATAGCGTTGGTATGTTTTAAACAAAAAGAAAAAACCAATACCAAACAAACCAAGCACAATCGTAATTTTCAGGTATTTTCTCAAGAGCTTAAGTTTACGGTTAAAAACATGACGAATAACACCCAGAGCAATAGGCCAGTTCCATAAGAACTTGCAACAGTTTTCAGTGAATTTCCAAATGGTTTATCAATTACCCCGGTAAGCAACCAGGCCAGCGCAAACCAGTATAGAGCTTCGAAAATACTAACGAGCGAGAGCGGATAGATAAACAAAGCATCAACTTCCTTTTTATCAAAGACTTCCATCAACGATAAGGGCTGAAACTGCAAATCATCCAAAGTACTTACCTCTTTAAAAAAGATTAGGATAACCAGCTTGACTAACCCTGCCAGCACGAAAACGAAATCGGCGATTAAAGCCACTTTAAACAAATCGCGAAACCGAACTTTCAGGTTAGCCAAGAACTGCCCGGTGTAAATGCAAATGGCGGTAAAGCTAACCCGGATCAAAACTACGATTGGGATAAACACATAACCCAGCCATTGCCATTTCTGGGATTGCTCGACCATATCGGCAATTCGATCAGTCGCCAATTTCTCTCCAAACGACTGATAATAAATGCCGTCGGAGAAGAAAAGATAGTTAAAAGAAAAGGCCAATAAAGCACTAAAGCCAATAACCATTAAAAAGTATTTCCAACTTCTTAATTTTAGTAAACTTTCATTCATCGAGCCAGTTAATCAGGGTCTTTTTAAAAATTTCAAGTTAAACCGGATAATAGAATAACAAAAAGAATCACTTATTTCTATTAACAGACGTTGTGTCGAATGTAAAATATGTATCATACTTTATAAAGTAAAAATAAATCTGAGGTAGAATAAATAATAGTACCCAAGTCGAAATATATACTAAGCCAATTAGAGAAAGAAAAGTTAATGCAGTTAAAATAGCTGAACCTACGATTCCTGTTATATAAAATAAATCTGGTAAATAGTGCTTTATATTTATAGTACTACCTTTAGAATCAATAGTTATTTGGTTTGTTGACTTCCACCAGTCCATTTTCATAATAAAAATATAATCACCTTGAGGTAAATCTATCACTTTGGATTCATCCCCTTTCAAAAAAAATGAATCATTATTAATGGAAATTTTCAACTTTCGAAAAGGGAGTTTCCCATTTCGAATAAATTTTAGTTTAGCCATAAGATTATTGTTATAAAGTGACCTCAGTTTCTTTAAGCCGAGGTCACAAAGTTGAAATTAGTTAAATTTTCACATGTGAATTAGAATTTATTGTGATTTAAGTCCATGCACAATATAAACCTAAAACACCCATACCTAATGCTGTCGGACCACAAATTAACAAACCTACAAGGCCAAAACATGATCCAATAGATGCAGCCATTCCTACTGTTGCAATAAATTTATTTGCAGAATCACTACATTCACCTCCATTAACGTCTTCCATTTTTTCAAAACTCAATTCTTTCATAACGTTTAATTTTTACGATTAAAACACTAATTTCACGAACCGAAATTTACCCTATTTTAGTAGCGTGCAAATTACCTACATAAGGCTGACCCGTTTTTGAAAGAATGAAATTCCAACTTTTGGCCGCACCGGCGGGTCGTACCCGGCAGGTTTTCGACGACTCTGGCAGGGGAGATTAACCCGGTGCGGCCTACTTCACGAATTTATTGATGCTCATATTTTCTTTAGAATGGTTTCGAAATTGAATGTTTTGTTGAGCTAATTTATGAAATCAACCATTAATAACAAAATATATTTTATTTCGATTTTCAACTGTTATTGTTATCTGGCTATTGTTAAGCACTTAACAAAAAACATGTTGTGTAATATGTAAAAATAATTCAAAAGCGAGGGTTACCTTTTGCCTTTTTGGGGAATAAACTAAATGTGATTAGTCCAATTTCCTCCGAACATCCGCTCCATAAGTTGGCCTTTAAACTGTTCTGAAACAGGTAGTTTATGCACACCAATCTGAATGAGGTTACCTTCGATGTGATCAATTTTAAGCAGATTCACAATGA
>DAITNH010000211.1:0-9957 GCA_036834745.1 Prolixibacteraceae bacterium | reverse complement strand
TATTTGCGGGATAAATCGGTTTATCTGGCGGTTAAATTGTCAAAATTAAAATCCCCCGAAAAATTCTCTTACGCACTCATCCGGGTTCCCAGCCGGTCGGTTTCGCGGTTTCTGGTTTTGCCCGATCAGGGAAATAAAAAATTTGTCATCATGGTGGACGACGTCATTCGCTTTTGCCTGAATGAAGTTTTTCCCATTTTCAATTACGATCATTTCGAGGCTTATACCATAAAAGTGACCCGCGATGCCGAGCTGGATATTGACGATGATATCTCGAAAAGCTTCATCGAAAAAATGGAAATCGGCCTCAAAAGACGGAAAGTGGGGATTCCTGTCCGGTTAATTTTCGATCGTGAAATGCCTTCCGATTTGCTCGAATTCATCATGAAAAAAATGAAACTCGACGGGGCCGACAAAACTGTCGCTGGCGGAAGATACCACAACCACAAAGATTTTATGAATTTTCCTGAAATAGGAAAACGAGATCATTATTACCAAAGTTTGCCCTCTATTCCGCACAAGGATTTAATTCCCAGGCAGAGTATCCTGAAGAAATTACGAAAGAAAGATGTTTTACTGCATTATCCCTATCAGAGTTTTTCGCATTTCATCGATTTTTTACGCGAAGCAGCCATTGATCCGAAAGTCAGGGAAATCGGGATTACCATCTACCGTGTTTCTGAAACTTCCAAGGTCGTCAATGCCTTGCTGAATGCCATCCGAAACGGCAAAAGAGTTACGGTGGTTATCGAGCTGCAAGCACGGTTCGACGAGGAAGCCAACATTTTCTGGTCGAACAAACTTCAGGAAGAAGGTGCGCATGTTATCAATGGCATCCCGGGATTGAAAATACACTGTAAACTGGCGTGGATACAGCGAAAGGAGAAAAACGGCCTCCGCAATTATGCCTATATCGGAACGGGCAATTTTCACGAAGGAACGGCCCGTGTTTATGCCGACAAGGGTTTGATGACTGCTGATCCTCAGATTGGGAACGATGTGGCCAACATGTTCGAATTCTTCAAGCATACTTACAACCATTTTAATTTCGAACAGATCATTCTCAGTCCATTTTCGATGCGCAATTTCTTTATCCATAAAATCGATCAGGAAATTGTGAATGCGAGAAAAGGGAAAAAAGCATACATGATATTGAAAATGAATAGCCTGATTGATCAGAAGATGATCGATAAACTGTATGAGGCAAGTCAGGCAGGGGTAAAGATACAGCTCATTATCCGGGGCATATTCGGTCTGAAAATAGATGATCCTATCCTGAGCAGGAACATCGAAGCCATTAGTATCGTCGATAAATTTCTGGAGCACACACGGGTTTTTCTTTTTGCCAATGGCGGGAAGGAAAATATTTATATTTCGTCGGCCGACTGGATGCCCCGAAATCTCGACCGCCGTATCGAAGTTGCCTGCCCGATAAATTCTCCGGAAATAAAATCAGAATTGAAAGAATTACTTCGGATTCAGCTTCGCGACAATACAAAGGCGCGCATTCTCGACAGCGAACTGAGCAACCGGTACAACAATCAAAACAGTGGGTTGCGTTACCGTGCCCAGGAAGATTATTACAATTACATCAAAAAAAGACATCAGAATCTCATGAAAATATACCATAACCCACGCTGTTCAAAAAGTCGTGAAGGACTTTCGTACCTCGAAGAAAAAGGATGCGAATTTGAAGTTGTCAACTACATGAAAGACGGCATAACTGCTTCGGAAATAAAGGACTTTCTGAATAAATCGGAATTGAAGGTTGAGGCAATTATACGCACCAGCGAAGAATTGTACAAATCGGAGTACAAAGGAAAAGAGTTGACTGAAGATGAATGGATCAAAATACTGGTAGAAAATCCGAAACTGCTTCAGCGGCCGCTGGTTATAAAAGGTTCACATGCAGTCCTTGCACGCCCTGCTGAAGAGATTCAGAAGCTTTTCTAAGTGTTTCAATTCACTTTCGACTGAAGTACTTTGATTTCTTTTTCCAGCTGAATCTTTCGCTTCAGTGCATTCGACAAAGCAAGCGCATCTTTTACTGCCTGTTTGTCAAATTCTTCAAGCACAATGAAATACGTTCGCTTGCCGAGAAATACCGCTTTCAGTTTGCGGTCGGCATTGTCTGCAATAAACTGGATTACCCCGTTGTCCTTCCCATTCGTGTAACTTACTTTTTCCCAATGGGTATTCATAAATTCGCTGTGATGGTTGTTCGGGTCGTCCAGTAAAACGGAGTCGGTTTTGGCCTGAAAAACACCGTCGTAAACCCGTAATCCAATATGATTGAGCCATTGTTCGCCGTAATAGTTGCTCGAAATGTACAATTCGCCGCGTTCGTCCAGATGAAGTTGAATAAACGATTGGTTCCAGCGTCGTTCAGAGTTCTGTCTTTTGTGAATGTATTGTGTAAAACGGTCGTATTCTGTTATTTCCTGGTCAAACATCGTTTCGAGTTCAGTCAATCGTTCTGTAAGCTGGTCAAACTGATCCTGCTTCCTGTATAAAATCTCCGAGTTTATTTTTTTGCGTAGTTCGTTGGTCCTGCTGATGGCTTCAAAAGCTTCAGGATATAAAACATGAATGGAATCCAATTGTTGCAAGGCCAATAGCGAATCACCCTTTTCACAGATTCCGGTGGCCAGGTTCAACTTCTCCTCTGCCAGTTTCTTATGGGTTTTTCCACACGAAAAAAGGAGAGAAAGAATTAGCATTCCTAAAATAAATCTTGAATTTTTCATTGTTTTCACTTTAAAACCTGTCATTTGTTCTTCAAAGAAAAAGATATTAAACGAACGATGAAAACAAATCAAGTAACTTTTTATCTATATTTATCAGTTTAAAATTAAAAACCATGATCACTTTAACCCAACTTGAATATATTGTTGCCGTTGATACCTTTCGTCATTTCGGCAGGGCTGCCGAAAATTGCTTTATTACTCAACCTACCCTCAGCATGCAAATAAAAAAACTGGAGGAAGATCTCGAAGTAATCATTTTCGACCGAAGCAAACAGCCGCTTATCCCTACTGATGTTGGCCGCCGGATCATTGACCAGGCCCGGATCGCCCTTCAGGAATCACAAAAAATAATCAGCATCATAAAGGAACACAAAAACCTGATTTCCGGCGAATTGAAAATCGGAATCATTCCAACGCTGGCACCATATCTCTTGCCTTTGTTTATTGGCAGTTACAAACGGGCATACCCCAATATCAACATTCGGGTTGAAGAACTGACCACTGCGAATATTATCGATCGTCTGAACCGTGATTTGCTCGATGTGGGAATACTGGTTACTCCGCTGAACGAAGACCGGATCAACGAAAAACCGCTTTTTTACGAAGGAATGCTGCTGTATGTAAACGACGAACATCCTTTGGCAACAAAAGAAATCATCAAATTGAAAGACATTGCAACTCCGGATATCTGGCTGCTGAGCGACGGACATTGTTTTCGGGATCAGGTAATCAACCTTTGTTCGTTCAAAGGAGCCGCCAACTCGGTACTGCCTTTCCATTTCGAAGCCGGATCGCTGGAAACCATCATGAACATCGTTGACAAAGAAGGAGGCATGACCATTATTCCGGAGCTGGCAACAATTGGGATGAGCGAATCACGTTTCGAGCATGTCCGCACTTTCAACGACATCAATCCGCTTAGGGAAGTGAGTCTTGTGCATTCGCGGCATTTTTCCAAATATAAACTCATCGAATTGCTCTGGAAAGAAATTGTTGCTTCGATGCCCGAAAAACTACTTCAAAAAAACAGGGGAACGATTGTTGAATGGCGATAATTTTTTTCTCTCAATGTGCTTGCGGATTCAAAAAACTTAATTTCCTTTGCATCGCCAAAATAAAAAGCCTTCTGCTTAGCGAAGTTGAAGATATTTCGGTAAAAAATCCTGAAATAATTTGGTGACTAATAAAATTGGTTTATTTTTGCAGTCCCAAATCAGGGATATAACAAGTTGGCCCGTTCGTCTAGGGGTTAGGACGCCAGGTTTTCATCCTGGTAGCAGGGGTTCGAATCCCCTACGGGCTACAAATAAATTTTTAACAATTTAGAAAATAAAAAGATGGCACATCATAAATCAACAAAGAAGAGAATCAAACAGGACGAGGTAACAACTGTGCAGAATAAATACTATGCCAAAACAATGCGTAATGCCGTTAAAAAATTACGTCTTGAAACTGACAAAGAAATTGCTGCAGTAAGCTACCCACAAGTTGTTTCGATGATTGACAGACTGGCAAAAAAGAATATTATTCATGCAAACAAAGCTGCCAACCTGAAATCTTCACTTGCGCTGCACATCAACAAGATCTAAAAGAGATCAGTAAAAATATAGAAAAAGCCGTCTTGAAACAAGACGGCTTTTTTCGTATGCCCACACCCCATGGGTGCGGAAGTTTTCAACTTCCGTTCCAACTCCGCCTTTTGACCGGCTATGATATTTTGTATCATTTGTGCACTTTTTAATACATACTGCACAAAAACATATAAAAAATGTGCAGTATAAGTACGAATGTTGTCATTTTCTCCTAAAATGCGAATAAAAATCGCATTACCCAAACTAAAACGAAATCGCGTGCAAGTCATCAGCAAACCGATGCAATGCTTTTTCCATTCGTTTTAATTGTTTCGGACCAGGCTTTTTGATACCATTGGCATATTGTGAAACCAAACTTTCATTCATGTCGGCAATATCTGAAAGGCCTTTTTGCGACATAACTTTCGTTAACCACTCCATAAAAGTTTGAATATCAAATTTGAAAGCTAAGTTGTAATCTCCGGATAATACCGCTGGGATTTTGTCTCCAAATTCCCGGGATGTTTCTAAATACAAGACAAGTGCTTCCTGAACATTGGCACGTAATTCATTGAATGTTTCTCCAACAGAAACTACCCCTTGAACATCAGGTATATATGCCGAATATCCAGTGTTTGTTTTTTCAACGACAACATTTACAGTTTCCATTAACTTTGAAATTTCAAGCTAAGCGGCAGAGCCGCAAAATATTTGTAGTAAAAAAGTAGATAAAAGCAGGTAAGGTGCGGCGCACCGAAATACTACAAATAATAGGTGCCTATATTTCGGTGCTCTGTACCTTTTGTGTGTATTGCATCATATATGCTACAAATATCAACGGTGCTCTGCACCTGAAAATGCTTGCTTCATTGTTACCCAAACAAAACATTATAGAGCCATTTTATTTTATCAATTCATTCTCAAAAGTAATGAATAATTTACTTAATACCGGAAAAAGTATTGAAATATTTACTTTTATAAAAAAAGCCCTGCAAATTTATGCAAGGCTTTCGTATCAGGATATATCTTATTGTGAGAAACTAACTATTACATTTGTATTCGCAATCGTGGCAAAGGCTGATTTCACCTTTAAGTCTTTTTTCGATCAGTTCATCGATCTGGTCACGTAGTGGCTCAATGGTAATCTTCTGAACCACCTCGTGGGCAAAAGCATTCATCAGCATCATCCGGGCATCTTTCTCGCCGATTCCGCGCGCTCTCAGGAAAAATAGAGCTTCTTCATTAATCTGTCCAACCGTTGCGCCGTGGCTGCATTTTACATCATCAGCATCAATAATCAGCTGTGGTTTGGTTTGCATCCGGGCTTTGTCCGAAAGCAGGATGTTGTTGTTGCGCTGGAAAGCATTGGTTTGCTGGGCATCGCGCGCAACATGAATCCTTCCGGAGAAAGCTCCTGTTGATTCATCGTCAAGCACATTTTTGTAAATCTGATTGCTCAAACAATTTGGCGAAGCATGTTCGATTAAGGTGAAATTATCGACATGCTGTTTTTTATCAGTGAACGACATTCCATACATGCTGGCTTCCGAATGATCGCCGCTAAACGTTATTTTCAGGTTGTTCCTGATCAATCCGCCGTGCAGACTGATGGCGCCTGTTACCAGGGTTGAATTGCGCTGCTGTTTGTAAAACGAAGAATTGATTGTTGTGGATAGATTGTGGTGATTTTGGAGGGTATAAACATCCACCATTGCACCTTCTCCAATATAAACTTCAGTTACAGTATTGAATAATACAGAAGGAGTTGTCAGTGTATGATCGCAAACCAGAATTTTTACCTGGCTGTTGGCTTCTGCAATGATGAGGTTTCGCTGGGTAGCCATCAGATTTTCATCGGAACTCAGCAGATTGATCACCTGAACCGGCTTTTCAATTGCCACACCTTTCGGGATATACAGGAAAAAACCATCTTTCGCGAAAGCGCTGTTCAATGCCACGAAAGGATCGTTCGACAAACCAGCCTGACGGTTTAAATGGTTTTCAAGCAATTCGGGGCGTTCGTTGGCAATCTGCTCCAGACTTCCCACAACTACTCCTGAAGGAAGTGCTGCGCCAGGATTATTTCCGCTGTAAAACCAACCGTTCACCAAAAATACCAAATGAGTGTCAAGTTGCGGTACGTTACATTTGAAAATCTCATTCAGGTTAATCATACCTTTTTCCCTTACCAATTCCTGACGGTACGATTTTGCAAAAGCCGGTTTCAAATTGGTGTATTTGTAATCTTCATTTTTGAAATCAGGAATACCGGTTTGGGCAAATCGTTTGATCGACACTTCGCGCATTCGGTTTAGCAATGGCGAAGACCCTTGATTCAGCGTTTCCCTGCTTTGTTCAAACAGTGAAACCAACTGATCAGCCTGTGATATTTTTTCAGAAATAATACTCATGATTATTGATCGTTCCCGTTTTTAATCCAGTCGTAGCCTTTTTCTTCCAGTTCCAGCGCCAGTTCTTTTCCACCCGATTTCACAATCCGGCCGTTGTACAAAACATGCACGAAATCAGGGACAATATAATCGAGCAGACGCTGGTAGTGTGTTACCAGAATGGTCGCATTCTCCGGTGATTTTAAGGTATTTACGCCTTCAGCCACAATTCGGAGTGCATCAATGTCCAGGCCTGAATCGGTTTCATCCAATATCGAAAGTTTGGGTTCGAGCATGGCCATCTGGAAAATTTCATTCTTCTTTTTTTCTCCTCCTGAAAAACCTTCGTTCACCGAACGGTTGGTCAATTCAGAATCGAGGTGAAGCATTTCCTTTTTAGCCCGCATCAGTTTCAGGAACTCACCGGCAGTCAATGGAGCAAGCCCTTTGAATTTGCGGTGTTCGTTCACCGAAGCTTTCAGAAAATTAACCATTGGTACACCCGGAATTTCAACCGGATACTGAAAACTCAGGAACAATCCGCTGCGGGAGCGAACTTCAGGCGATAATTCAAGTAAATTCTGTCCAAGATAAGTTATTTCACCTTCCAGAATTTCATAATCCTGTTTTCCGGCCAGCACATTGGCAAGTGTACTTTTTCCTGAACCATTAGGTCCCATGATGGCATGTACTTCGCCAGCTTTCACTTCCAGGTTAATTCCTTTCAGTATCTCTTTGCCTTCAACCGAGGCACGTAAATTCTTTATTGTAAGCATTCTATAAAAGTTTCAAGTTCAAAGTTTCAAGTTCCAGGTTCGTGCCGATCGGCTTTTCCCCGTTTCTTGTTCTATATTTCTTATTTAATATTTCTTATTCAGTATGATTGATTCAATCGGTAAATCGTAAATCGATAAATTGTCAATCCTGTCAATTACCCTACGCTACCTTCCAGGCTAATGGCCAGAAGCTTTTGTGCTTCAACGGCAAATTCCATCGGAAGTTTGTTTAGTACTTCGCGGGCATAACCGTTTACAATCATCCCGATGGCATCTTCCGTAGAAATGCCGCGCTGATTGCAATAAAAAATCTGGTCTTCCCCGATTTTGGATGTGGTAGCCTCATGTTCAACAATCGACGATTTATTACCGACTTCGATGTAAGGAAAAGTGTGCGCACCGCAGGTTGAACCCAGCAGCAGCGAATCGCACTGCGAATAGTTGCGTGCATTGGTTGCTCCGGGCATAACTTTAACCAGTCCGCGATAAGCATTGTCGCTTTTACCAGCCGAGATACCTTTCGATGTGATGGTGCTTTTTGTGTTTTTGCCGATGTGGATCATTTTTGTTCCGGTATCGGCTTGTTGATGGTGATTGGTCAATGCAACCGAGTTAAACTCTCCCACCGAATTGTCGCCAATCAGCACACAGCTTGGGTATTTCCATGTAATTGCCGAACCGGTTTCCACCTGTGTCCAGCTAATTTTTGACGATTCGCCACGGCAGATACCACGTTTTGTTACGAAATTGTAAATTCCGCCCACGCCGTTTTTATCGCCCGGATACCAGTTCTGAACCGTAGAATATTTTACTTCGGCACGATCCATTGCAATGATTTCAACCACAGCGGCATGAAGCTGATTTTCGTCGCGCATCGGAGCCGTGCAACCTTCCAGATAACTGACGTAACTATCGTCTTCAGCAATAATTAAGGTTCGCTCAAATTGGCCAGTTCCGGCGGTATTTATCCTGAAATACGTGGAAAGTTCCATTGGGCAGCGAACGCCCTTCGGGATGTAGCAAAATGATCCGTCGGAAAATACTGCTGAATTTAGCGCTGCGAAAAAATTATCGGTTGGCGGAACTGACATGCCAAGGTACTTGCGAACCAGTTCCGGATGTTCGATCAATGCTTCGCTGAACGAGCAAAAAATGATTCCTTTTTCGGCCAGTACTTTTTTGAAAGTGGTAGTTACCGAAACACTGTCCATTACTATGTCCACCGCAACTCCGGCCAGATGTTTTTGCTCTTCGATCGGAATTCCCAACTTCTTAAATGTTTCCAGCAATTCAGGATCAACTTCGTCCAGGCTATCGTATTTTGGACTGGTTCGCGGAGCTGCATAATAAATTGTTTCCTGAAAATCTATGGGAGGTATCCTCAAATGGGCCCATTCCGGTGATTTCATTTTTAGCCATTCGCGATAAGCTTTCAGTCGAAATTCAAGCATAAATTCCGGCTCTTTTTTCTTGAAAGAAATCAGCCTGATCACATCTTCACTCAATCCTTTGGGAATCACGTCAGTCTCAATGTCGGTAAAAAATCCGTATTGATATTCCTGCGTTGTTATGTCGTTTAATAATTTTTCCTGAGTTTCCATAATTTCTCTGTTTTCTGTCGCATTGTTATTCAATACTTACAAACAAACATACACGCTGACAGTTTAAAATAAATTGCAAAGATAAGGAAGTAAAGCTATTTTTGTCGAAACTTTGAAGCTAATAAATACCTTCAGGTCTTAAAATTTAAGATGAAAGATACAAAGAAACAAACGCAGCTTTCTGAAATTGGCGAGTTCGGACTGATCAGCCGGTTGACAAAAAACATACAGTTGAAAAATGAAAGTTCATTGAAGGGTATTGGCGATGATGCAGCCGTGCTGAGTTACCCCGACAAAAAAATTGTGGTTACAACCGATTTGCTAACTGAAGGAATTCATTTCAACCTAATGTATGTTCCGTTGAAGCACTTGGGTTACAAGGCAGTGGTGGTAAACCTTTCCGATGTTTTTGCAATGAATGCAACACCCAGACAGATCACAGTTTCTATAGCCATCTCCTCCAAGTTTTCAATTGAAGCTGTGGAAGAATTGTATGCTGGAATTCACCTTGCCTGCGAAAAATATGGTGTTGACCTGATCGGTGGCGACACGACCAGTTCGCTTACCGGAATGACCATCAGCATTACCGCTATTGGTGAGGCAAATGAAGATGAACTGGTTTACCGCAGTGGCGCAAAAGTGACTGATTTGGTATGCGTATCGGGTGATTTGGGTGGTGCATACATGGGACTTCAACTGCTTGAGCGTGAAAACGAAGTATTCAAAGTAAACCCGAATCAGAAGCCACAATTTGAAGGATACGACTATATTCTCGAACGTCAGCTAAAGCCCGAAGCACGCGGCGACATCAAAGAATTACTGAAAACACTGAATATCAAACCCACTTCTATGATCGACATTTCGGACGGGCT
>DAITNH010000210.1:0-9991 GCA_036834745.1 Prolixibacteraceae bacterium | reverse complement strand
AGTGATGATTGCCGATCGTTTGGTTGCTGAAAAAGGACTAAATGCCGGAAACATTGTTCGCGAGGCTGCCAAAGAAATGCAGGGCGGCGGCGGTGGACAGGCGTTTTACGCTACTGCAGGAGGGAAAGACCTTTCAGGACTTTCAGCAGCCGTTGAAAAAGCGAAATCGTTTGTGAAGTAGGAAAAGACGGAAGACGGAAGACCGAAGCCTTGCTCCCTGAGCGCGAAGCAGTCGAAGGGAGCGTCAAAAAAATACCAGAAGAGGATTTCGCAAGTAAGTTGAAATCCTCTTTTTTATGAGAAAAATTTTGGCTTTGCAATTTTTGTACTTTTACATTTGTCAATTAATTCAAACAAAAAACACATGAAGGACAGTCTTGGAAAACGAATCTTTCGAATTATCTGGAAAGCTGCTGCATGGTTTTTTGGACTTTCCATATTCTTTGTGGTTTTCTTTCGGTTTGTTCCGGTGCCTGTTACACCGCTGATGATTATCCGCTGCGGTGAACAGTTGTTTGAAGGGAAAGAAATGAAGCTGAAACACGACTGGGTCTCTATCGACAAAATTTCCAAACACCTTCCGCTTGCCGTTGTTTGCAGCGAAGATCAGAATTTTATGAACCATTCAGGATTCGATATTGAAGCCATTGAGAAATCAGTGGAAGCATCGAAAAAGGGAAAACGATTGAGGGGAGCGAGTACCATTTCACAGCAAACAGCCAAAAATGTATTTCTTTGGCCGGGCAGAAGCTGGGTTCGAAAAGGTTTCGAAGTATATTTCACGGTGCTGATTGAATTTGTTTGGAGCAAAGAACGAATCATGGAAGTCTATCTGAACAGCATCGAAATGGGAAATGGAATTTATGGTGCTGAAGCCGCCGCAAATCAATACTGGAAGACAACTGCCGATAAACTTTCAAGACATCAGGCAGCAGCCATTGCAGCCATATTGCCCAATCCGCGGAAATACAGCGCCAATCCTCCCGGTCCGTATGTTCAGGAGCGCATTGGTTGGATTGTCGGACAAATGGGCCAATGGGGAACATTGAAATTCAAATAGTTTATTCAAGTCCGTCAGCTAAAGCAGACGGCAAAGGATATGGCAAAACTGATCATTAATGCTTTATCCTTTGCCGTTGGCTTCAGCCAACGGAGATGATGAACACTAAAACATAGGGCTTTAGCCCTTAATCCTTTCAAATCCATATTTCTTCAGAAAAAGTTCAATCTCTTCTTCCCAACTAATCTTTTTATGATGCTCATCCTGATTTTTAATATATTGCCTAACTCTGTCAACATGAGAATGACTGACAGAAACTGCAAAATAATCATCTTGCCAGGAAAACTGACATGATAAAATTTTCTGGCTGTTTATCCAGAACGAACTTTCACCTTTCAAATACTGCATTACAGTGGCCATATTTTGTTGTTTGCCCAAATTGATAAGGGCATGAACATGATCTTCGTGCGCATTGATGTAATCCAAAACAATGTTTTTTTCATTGGCGTTTTCTCTGAAATGTTTTAGCAAGGCCGGACGAAAAGACTTTGGTATAATGCAGGTTCTGTTTTTTGTGCTCCAAACACAATGCAGCCAGATTTTGACATAAGACATATAGTTGTTATTTTAGGTGAATCCACTAATTTAATGAATATCAGCCATAAATCGGCTTCTATTTTTTTTTTTATTTTTCTGCATTTGAAGGTTTGGCTAAAGCCCAAAAAATGGGATGATCTTAATCCGTCACATGAATGTGACGGCAAAGGATATCGCCTTGAATAAGGCTTCCATGAATATTTGCAGAATGTAAATCAATTGTTCTGTATCAAATTATCATCGAATGCATTCATATTCTTTGCCGTCTGGCTTTAGCGTTCGACTGAGCGCTCACGCCGAAGTCCGACGGATTCGTTGCAAACCAGATTTAAAATATTATCAAAATGTCAACCCAATCCTGCTTTTTGATGTTATATACCTCGTCTGTTTAATACAGACCTTTTTTTGACTTAATAAACTAATATTCTACATTTCTGATAAATATAATCCCGATGAAGAAATTTCTGAACTTCCTTTTTTCATTCCCTTTTATGGGCTTTTTGTTGTTGATTCTGGCTTTTTCGATGGCAATAGCCACCTTTGTCGAAAGCAGTTATGGTACCGAAGCCGCACAGGGTGTGATTTATAAGTCATTGTGGTTCGAACTGATACTGCTGCTTTTGGCGGTGAACCTGCTGGTTAATTTTGTCAGGCATAAAATGTACACCCGTCAACGCATCGCTGTCGGCCTTTTTCATATTTCATTCATTATCATTTTGATCGGCGCCGGTATTACCCGGTACATTAGTTTCGAAGGTGTGATGCACATTCGCGAAGGACAATCTTCCGATTTCATACTTTCTTCGGAGGATTACCTGACGATCAAAACGGGTGATCAGACGGTAAGTGAAACGGTTCTTTTTTCTGAACTTTCCTATAAGGGTTTTAATGAGAATATAACTGTGGAAGGTCGTAAAGTAAAGGTTAAATCTGTTGGTTTTATCAAGAATGCTGTCCGTACGGTAATGGATCATCCTACCGGCTCCGAAATGATTGATTTTGTAATTTCAGCAGGACAGGGACGCGAAAGTTTCGTTTTTTCAAAGGGAAGCATTGTTGACCTGAGTTCCCTGGTTATTGGGTATGAACGTCCTGATGCAAACCTTCAGTTTCTGAGCCGGGGAGACAGTCTTCTGCTTGTTTCCGACCGTCCGCTTGAATTGCGATCGATGACAGGTGGTGAAGCTGTGCCGATGAATGCGCATGATACGGTGGCTGTGTTGCCGATGCACCTTTATGCAATTGACAATTACATGCTCCTGGTAAAGCAATTCCATCCGAAAGCTGTTATCCGCGTTGCAAAAGATGCTTCTGGAAATGCTGCTGAAGATGCCGTGGTTCTTGAAGTTACCGACGGATCGAATAAGCAGGTTGTGAACGTGTTTGGCCGTCACGGTGCGAAAGGCGAACCTTTTGCGGCAACTGTTGGCAATGTGAAACTTGAATTTACTTATGGCTCAGATCCAATTTATCTGCCTTTTGCATTGCAGCTAACCGAATTTCAGTTGGAAAAATATCCGGGATCTGAAAGTCCGGCGTCGTTTGCAAGTGAAATGATTTTAAAGGATTCGGAGAGAAATATTACCCGTAACGAAAGGGTTTTCATGAACAATACGCTCAATTACCGTGGATATAAATTCTTCCAGTCGTCCTACGATCAGGATGAAAAAGGAACCATCCTTTCAGTAAATGCCGACGGATTGGGAACTATTGTTACCTATATCGGATATATTTTGCTGGGACTTGGATTTATTCTGGCATTGTTCAGTAAAACATCCTATTTCCACCGGCTGATTGGCCGCTTAAATGAATATTCAAAAACCACTGTCTCAGTTGTTTTTCTGTTATTGTTACTGAATGTTGGCCCGGCTTCTGCAAATAGTTCTGAAATAGCTGCTATCCCGCGAATTGATGCGGAATTAGTCAGAGATTTCTCCGGATTGTGGGTTCAGGGGCCCGATGGACGCATTGAGCCGGTTTCAACAATGGCTTCGGAAGTGCTACGGAAAGTTACCCGCAAATCAGATTTTTATGGTCGTTCTCCGGAAGAAGTAATGTTGGGACTGCATCTTTATCCTGAACTTTGGAGAAGTGTTTCACTTGTGAAAGTTTCAAACGAACAATTGATGGAAATACTCGGGGTCACCGAAAGCCGGATTCCACTGACTTCATTCTTCGACGAAAACGGCAATTACAAACTGATTGAACAGGTAAAAGCTGCCTATGCCAAAGCACCTGCTTATAGAAATATGCTCGAAAAGGAAATCATCAATGTTGACGAACGTGTAAATATTTGTTTCATGGTGATCAACGGCGATATGTTTGCGCTGTTTCCCGGACCTGCAAAAGAAGACAAATGGCTTGCCGCAGGAAGTGCACCAACTGGATTGTCATCAGCCGATTCGTTGTTTGTAAACCGTGGGTTCGAACTTTTAAAAGAATCGATCAATGGAGAAAGCGGAGTAAAAGGCCGGCAGATTCTGGCAGCGATTGCCACATATCAAACCAAATACGGGTCGGATTATTTACCCACTGAAACCCATAAAAAAACAGAAGCTTTTTACAATTCAGTCAATCCGTTTAAACGTGTCTTCCCCCTTTATCTGATGGTTGGTTTCATATTGCTGATTGTTTTGTTTGTGAATATTTTCAGGCAAAAAACCATGGGTCCCAAAATTCGCATTGCTTTTACTACTGTGATTGGCCTTGGATTTTTGATTCATACTGCCGGCTTGGCTTTACGATGGTATATTGCAGGACACGCCCCATGGAGCAATGGTTACGAGTCGATGGTTTATGTGGCGTGGGCATCCATGCTTGCCGGTTTAATTTTCGGACGGAAATATCCATTTGTACTTGCCACCGGTGCAATGCTTTCAGGAATTATTTTGTTTGTAGCTCACTTGAATTGGATGAATCCTGAAATTACCCAACTGGTGCCGGTTTTGAATTCGTACTGGCTGATGATTCATGTGGCAATTATTACTGCCAGCTATGGTTTTCTGGGACTGAGCGCGTTTATCGGTTTACTGGTGTTGGTTCTTTATTCAATCAGTAATCAGGAGAACAGTAAAAACGTAAAAGGTTTTATCCTTCAGCTTACAGCCATCAGCGAAATGTCGGTAACAATTGGTTTGTACATGCTCACCATCGGAACTTTTCTGGGTGGAGTTTGGGCCAACGAAAGCTGGGGCCGTTACTGGGGCTGGGACGCAAAGGAAACATGGGCGCTGATTACCGTTGTTATCTATTCGTTTATCGCTCACATGCGCATGATTCCGTCGTTGAAAGGTGTCTTCAACTATACGATTGCCTCTGTACTTGGCTTTTCATCGGTTTTAATGACTTATTTCGGCGTGAATTATTATCTGAGCGGGTTACATTCTTATGGTCGTGGTTCGATCGATTCGGTTCACTGGTCGGTGTTTGTAATGATTGCAGTCATTGCCGGTCTTATGCTTATTTCAAATTTCAAACAAAAGAATCTGGAATTTGATCATTAAAAATAATTCTATCTTTATTGCCGTGAATAAAGAACCTAACTAAATTATCATGGCAAAAAATGTAACAAGAACATTTGATGTTCTGGAACGAATTCTCACAGAATTACCTCGTCCGGATGCATTGGGCGGAAAAAACGGCAACGATTGGTACATTTACAGTACTGCCGAATACGTCGAAAAATCACATCAGTTGGCTTTGGGACTGATGGCGATGGGCCTGAAGAAAGGCGACAAGGTTGCCACGGTTACCAATAACCGTCCGGAATGGAATTTTGCCGATATGGGAATGGCCATGACCGGCATCGTTCACGTCCCGATTTATCCGACCATCGGCGAAGATGAATACAGCTATATTCTTGAACATGCTGAAATAAAGATGCTTTTTGTGGGCGATAAAAAGCTGTTCGAAAAGTTAAGTCCGATTGTTGCCCGTTTGCCCGAAATTACCCACGTTTATTCTTTTGAAGAAATTGAAGGAGTTCCCTATTTTGAAGAATTGCTTCAACTCGGCGAAAGCCACAAAGCAGAATTGTCGGAACAACTGGAGCAGATAAAAAAGGAAGTTGATCCTGAAGATCTGGCCACTATCATTTATACTTCAGGAACAACAGGCGTTCCGAAAGGAGTAATGCTGACACACACCAACCTGGTTTCGAATTTTCTGGAACATTCTAAAATGCACCATCTTGGAAAAGATCACCGCGTTATCAGTTTTCTGCCGTTGTGCCATGTTTACGAACGCAGCGTGAACTACCACTTTCAGTACAAAGGAATGGGCGTTTATTACGTTGGTAATCTGGGCCAGATTGTTGCGGCTATCAAGGAAATCAAACCGCACATGTTTAACTCGGTACCGCGTTTGCTCGAAAGGGTTTACGATGGTTTTGTGTCGAAAGGAAAGGAGCTGAAAGGCATCAAAAAGCTGATCTATTTTTGGGCGCTCAATCTCACCAGGCATTTCGAATACAACAAAAAATATAATTTCTTCCTGAAAATCAGGATTAAAATTGCCGATAAACTGATTTACTCCAAATGGCGGGCGGCTTTGGGGAATAACATTGTTTACATCGTTTCAGGAGGAGCTGCCCTTCAACCGCGTATTGCAAGAGTTCTGGGAATGGCCGGAATGCTGAATCTGGAAGGTTACGGCCTGACGGAAACTTCACCGGTAATTGCAGTAAATAATCCGGAAACCAAAGCCATGAAAATTGGTACGGTTGGTGAGGTTTTAAGCAATGTGCAGTTGAAATTTGCCGACGACGGTGAAATACTTTGCAAAGGACCCGGGGTTATGAAAGGTTACTACAAAGCGCCTGACCTGACTGCCGAGGTAATTGATGAGGATGGCTGGTTTCATACCGGTGATATCGGGATTCTGGAAGATGGCAAATATCTGAAGATCACCGACCGAAAAAAGGAAATGTTCAAACTTTCAGGGGGGAAGTACATTGCCCCGCAGATGATTGAAAACAAGCTGAAAGCCTCATTTTTTATTGAACAGATTATGGTGATCGGGGCAGGCGAGAAATTTGCCAGCGCATTGATTTCTCCCAATTTTAGTTATTTGCACGAATGGTGCAGTCACCGGAAAATACTGTTTCAGGACAATGAGGAGTTGATCCATAACACCGAAGTACTTGCCCAGCTTCAGAAAGAAGTGGTAGCCATCAACAAAACTTTGGGCGAACACGAGGAAATCAAACGATTCAGGTTGGTGAGCGACGAGTGGACCCCGCAAACCGGTGAATTGTCGCCAACTTTAAAGCTGAAAAGAAATTACGTGGCTGCGAAATACAATTCAATCATCGACGAGATTTATTCTGTGTCGAAAGTGCAGCCGGGCGGCAGGTTCAGGCTCCCAAAGATTAACCTGAATTTCGATATCAACGAGTTTATCAAGCGGTTAAAGCTTTAAAAATGCTTCGATTTATTTGTATCTTGCAGACTTAAATGATTAGACATGAGAACAAACGAATTAATAAAAGAAATTCAAAGATTACCAATTCAGAAACGAATATTTGTGATTGAGAAGAGTATTCATTCTTTACGGAAGCACGAAGAGACAAACCAGATGAAAAAAGCAGCTGATGTTTTGTATTCAGACTATAATTCAGATAAAGAATTGACTGCCTTTACAGACCTTGATTTTGATAAGTTTTATGAAGCAAGGTGAAATTTGGTTAATAAATCTTGATCCTGCTGTTGGCGCTGAGATTAAGAAAACCCGTCCTGCCATAATTGTAAGCGATGATTCGTTAGGCAAATTGCCATTGAAGATAATTGTTCCAATCACTGATTGGAAAGATAGATATGAAGTTGCTCCCTGGATGATAAAATTAGAACCAAATTCAAAAAATGGGCTAACGAAGGATTCTTCTGCTGATTGTTTCCAGATTCGGTCAGTTTCTCAAGAGAGGTTTGTGAAAAAGTTGGGCAATCTATCTGAGATAATTATGGACGAGATGAGAATTGGATTGTCAAAAGTATTATCAATTGAAAATGAATAAACTTCACAAAAACAAATATCATGGACAACAACGTAAAACTTCAGGACATTATTGATTCAAAAATCCTGAATGAAAGAAAAGTGTTCTTATGGGGTCAGATTGATGATAAATCTGCAAAACATGTAATCGAAAGATTGTTATATCTTGAACTGATTGCGCCCAACAAGGAAATTCAGCTCATTGTTAACAGCCAGGGTGGTTATGTGACCTCAGGATTTGCAATTTATGATACCATGAAAAGTATTTCAAGCCCTATATCCACGGTATGCTCAGGGTTGGCAGCCTCGATGGGTTCGATCATTCTTTCAGCCGGAACAAAAGGGCGAAGATTTATTTTGCCCAATGCCAGGGTAATGATCCATCAACCAAGCGGTGGCGCTGGCGGGGCAGCATCTGATATTGAAATTCAGATGGATGAAATTATAAAAACGAAGAAGCTTGGAGCTGAAATTCTGGCGGCAAATTGTGGACAAACCGTTGATAAAATTATGAAAGACTTTAACAGGGATTACTGGATGTCGGCTGAAGAATCAGTAAATTACGGAATCGTTGATGGGAAAATTGAGCGATTAATATAAGTATGTTTCAAATTCGTCAAATTCGTCAGAGGCGGCTATAATGGCGGCTAAATCAAAATACGTATTAATCCTATAACCATCGCAAATTTATCCGGGTGTCCATAGTTTAAATCCTTATATAACTATAAAGAAATGAACCCATTTGCACCAACCACCACAGACTGGTATATCGCAGGTTTTCCGGACGATATACAACTGATCCTGAATCAAGTCAGGGCGATCATCAAACAGGCTGCGCCGGAAGCCGAAGAATCCATTTCATACGGAATGCCGGCTTATAAATTGAAAGGGAAACCGTTGGTCTATTTCGCTGGTTTTAAAAACCACATCGGCTTTTATGCCACTCCCTCCGGACATAGAGAATTTGCAAAGGAATTATCAAAATACAAGCAGGGAAAAGGTTCAGTCCAGTTTCCACTCGACCAGCCTATGCCCTATGAATTAATAGCCCAAATTGTAGCATTCCGGGTGTTTGAAAATCTGGAAAAAGGGAAAACGAAGAAGAAATAGATCAACTGTAATATATAAGAAACTATCATGAGTTTAGAAGATTTTGGATATAATAATATATTTGAGAAATTCAGGCTAGACAATGATCTCGGTAGTTTTGAGATAGGAAGAGTGATTGCTGAACACAAGGAAAGATACATCGTCAAGACACTCAAAGGCGAATTCGAATCCGAGATAACTGGCAATATGCGATTTACTGCCAGAAGTCGGGAAGATTTTCCGGCAGTGGGCGATTGGGTTGCTCTGACTGTTTATGATGCTGATTTTGCTGTAATTCACAAAATCCTGCCAAGATTCTCAATTCTCAAACGACAAGCGGTTGGCCAATTCGGAGAGGTTCAGGTTATTGCTGCGAATATTGATTTTGCTTTTGTTGTTCAGGCTGTTGACAGAGATTTTAATATCAACCGACTTGAAAGATACCTGACAATCTGCAATTCTGCCAAAGTTCAGCCAATAATTGTGCTTAGTAAAACTGATTTAATCGATGAATTGCGGATCAATACAATTTCCGAAAGTATAAAAATGCGGATAAAAAATGTTCCGGTAATTGCGATCAGTAACGAGACGCAGAACGGGTACGAGGAGATTAAACGGTTTATCGCGAAGGGTAAAACTTATTGTATACTCGGTTCGTCAGGTGTTGGAAAATCAACTTTGTTGAACAACCTTTCAGGAAAAACGGTAATGAAAACGGATGCAATTAGCCTGAGTACCAGCAAAGGGAGACATGTTACAAGTCACCGTGAGTTGATTGTTCTTGAAAATGGGGGAATTCTGATTGACAATCCTGGTATAAGAGAAGTTGGCATTGCCGATTCAACTGATGGATTGGAAATTACATTTGATAGGATTGTCTGGCTTTCTGAAAATTGTAAATTCATAGACTGCACCCATACGAATGAGGTTGGCTGTTTTGTTCTTGAAGCGGTTGAAAAAGGAGAAATAGACGAAGCTTCCTATCAGAATTACCTGAAAATGGAAAGAGAGAAAGCGCATTTTGAATCGACAGTTGCAGAGAGACGGAAGAAAGACAAAGAATTCGGAAAAATTATAAAGAACTATAAAAAAGACATCAATAAACAATAATACACATGTCGGGACACAGTAAATGGTCAACCATTAAACGTAAAAAAGGAAGCAGCGATTCGAAACGATCAAAGGTGTTCTCCAAAATAGTCAAAGAAATTACAGTGGCCGTAAAGGAAGGCGGTTCCGATCCTGACAGCAATCCGCGCCTCCGTGTATTGTGTCAAGAAGTAGGTTTACCTACATGCTGTAATTGAGATGATGGAG
>DAITNH010000209.1:0-10037 GCA_036834745.1 Prolixibacteraceae bacterium | reverse complement strand
TGAAAATGCATTGAATGGTGTTAAAAGTATCGACTTGCCCGGTGTTGGTAAGGCATTGATTTTAGTCTATGATCAGTTTCCATGCTATGGAACAGGATGTTGCAGTTTCCAGATTTTTGGATTTAATGGATTGGGTTATTTTGTTCCTTTTACCGGAATTATTGATTTGGGAAATTGTGGAAATGCGGATTTAGTCACTAATTTCAAATTAAAATGGATGGATAACAATGGAAATGAAGTTTCTACATCGAAAAATACATCATTTGATCAGTCGTATTACCCGGATGGAGATCGCTTATATATTGAAGTAATTACTGATTTTGTATTATTTGAGGTTCAGTCTTTAAATTATTTTCCAATTTATACTGGCGGTGTGTGGTATGATAAAGCTTATGACCAAAACACTTTTGACAAAGGCCCTGTTTTTTATAATAACTCCAATATTATTGTAATCGATGATATGAATAATGAAAGATTTAAGGAACCCAAAATTTTATATCATATTCCCAACACTTTGGGTGATTATAAATTGGTGAATTTTAAACTCAATACAAAGGTTAAACTAATAGATATGAAACTTAATTCGGAAGCATGGATTCATTTAGAGATTGATGGAGTTGAAGGTTACATGACTTATTCTGATTTTTCTATGTCAGGTTTTTCGCTTTGTGATTAAGATAATTTCGTTTACCTGTAGACGAATGGATTAGAAAAAAGCAGTATTTCTAAGGAAGTTTATCAGGAAACTCCCGGCCTGCCTGAATTTTCGGAACGTTGTCAACAATTTTAAGTGTATTAAGAACCAAGCTAATGAAAACAATAATAATAATAATAACACTTTTAATCTTCTCATTAACAACTGTAGGACAGGGATTTTTTCAGGTAAATAGCGAGGTAAAATTAACTGAGCTCAACAGAAAACTCGAAGTTGGCAGATTGATACCTAAAAATTATGAACTTATTCGTGACGGGAAAGGAAAAATGTTTATTAAAAGTACTGTGCATGTCAACGATTCATTACCATCTCATGTAATGGTGAGGATTTCAGACCTTGATGGAAATCTAATTAAGGAAATTGACACAAAATATGTTTGGGATGATCTGGACTTTTTCTTTAGTACGAGTTATATAAATAATCGAAAGTTTATTATCATGGCCCGAAGGGGAGCCTTTTATATTATAAATCTATCTACCAATATCCTTATCGGACCGATTCATTTAATCTCCAGAATAGAATGTGCACAAGATGGACAAAGTGGATTAATCTGGACTCCTGAAGTATTTAACGATGGACAATATTTGATTTTAAGTGCTATTGATGAAGGAATTTATTGTTTCAATCTGGATGATATTTATAATCCTTTTGAAGTTGAATTTTATACCGATAGAAAAATCCTTTTTAAGGGGAATTATTTCTTTTTAGATCAAAGAAAAGAAAACATATTTAATGGGATTATTGCATCAAAAGAGAGTAATTATTCAAAGGAATACCAAAGTAGGTTTCTTTTTCAAGGATATAGATTTAAGGTGGATTCAAATAACAAAATTATTAAATATAATATTGATAACAGATACTTAGCACTTTTAAGAGATCAGGAGCAGAAGAAATATTTCATTATAGATTACTTTGACGGGAGAATATTGAATGATGTTTCTGATCAGGAAAAAATAGTTGAAATAATTAGTAAAATAGAGAACAATTAAGCAAATGATACTTGAAACAAAACGACTGATAATTAGACCAATTACACTGGATGACAAAGACGAAATATTCGAATATCGTTCGGATAGGGAGACCAATAAATACCAGGGCTGGATTCCAAAAACCGTAGGTGACGTAGAAACCTTTATAGGAAAGATATCGGAAAAAATTAATGAACCCGGAACCTGGTTTCAATTTGTCATTGCAGAGAAAGAGACAATAAAAACGCTATCCGACTGGTTGAGCGAATTGGATAGCGCAAAGAAGCCCATTTTGTTGAGAGTTTATGGGTGAATGGAAAATGGGTTGACGATTTGATATACGCATTGATTGAGAAAGATTGGGAAAAACTAAATTGATGATTCCTGTTTTGCAATACGGACATTGGTATCGGCCATCGCAAAACGCCCCAATTTTGGGTGAAATCCTAATAAATGTAAACGACAAAATCCAATTGAAATTTTAAATTACCTTTACCGGATGTTTTTGTCTTTTTCTACATACAGGAGATTTTTGGTCATTGCATTAACCGTGCTAATAGCCATCCCGTGTTTTGCAAAAAGCGAGTTGAAACAATGGTTGCACATCGAAACCAGCCAACAGGCAAAACCTGTTCAGCAGGGTACAACTTGTTATACCATTTGCCAAGTCCAGAAGCACGATAAAAAGGAAAAGGCAGAAAAGCATATTCTACCATCTTCTATTTCTGATAGTAAGTCAGAATATTTTGTTTTTTCAAAAACAATCCTACTTCCTGACTTTTACAACAGTCAGAAACAAAAAATCCCTTCTTACCTTCTATTCGAACGATTTCTGATTTGATACCCTGCGCTATTAAGTTTTTCTAATAGTCAGTTTTAATCAAATTAAGAAATCATTGTATGAATAAATCAACAGAAGTGAGCGGACTGTCCGTTCTAGTATTTCGTATTCTCCTAAGTGGTATTTTTATCAGCGCGGGAATTACACATCTTATACATCCAGACCAAATAGCCAGTCGCATTCCGTCTGCTGCTTTGCATTTTATCACATCATTTTCTGCAGATCCTCATCTTTTGGGTGTCTTATCAGGTTATGCATTACTCATTGGCGGGGTTGCATTCCTGATGGGTATTTTTACCCGATGGTCTGCACTGGTCTTATTCCTGGTGCTTATTCCTATTACTATTTCCGTTCAGTTGGGTAATGGCCTGTTTCACGGACCCTTATGGAAAAATGTAGCCTTATTTGGTGGCTTAATATTTTTTATAATCAACAATCCAAAAGTTTACAGTATTTACAACAAATAAAAAAAAACAATGAAAACAATTATCATTATATTCCTTGCTCTGATGACTTTCGGAGCAGGAAATCTGAACGCACAAACGGTTGAAAGCGTTCAAGAAACAGAACAATCGATCCGTAAAAATGGCAAATACGCCATTATGGTGATGAAAGCACCGCATTTAAAAACGGCTGTCAACACTGGAATTGAATTTAAAGCCAACAGCAAAAAAATCGACTTTCAAATCATCGTCTGCGGTGAATTGGTCAAAGAAATTTCGCAGGATGCAGCATTGCAAAGTATCATAAAAAATGCTGTCACCCAACATGGACTGAAGGTTTTGGTTTGCGGTCTTTCCATCGAACAATTCAAGGTTGATAAAACCCTGCTTCCAAAGGAGATATCAGTCACTAAAAATGGACTGATTTATATTTTTGGCCTGCAGGAAAAAAATTATAAATCAATTGTTCTTTAAAAAATCACAATGAGAAATATATTATTAGCAGCAAGCACTGTAATTCTATTCAGTGCTTTCCAAAACAATCCAAATACGATGAAAGAAGAAACGATTACCATACTGCAAACGGCAGATATTCATGCCTATCTCAATCAGCATGAAGAACTGTTTGTGGAAAATGATACCATCGTGTTTAGAAAAGCAGGCGGTTTGGCGCAAATAAAAACCCTTACTGAAAGCATCAAAAATGAAAATCCCGATGGCACTTTGCTGATTGATGGCGGCGATTTTATACAAGGAAGTGGCGCCAGTGTACGTTCGCAGGGGAAATTATTTCCTCCTATCGTGAAGGCGATGAACTACGATTTATTGATTCCGGGCAATTGGGAAGTAATTTACGGTAAGCAAATTATGATGGAGGTAATGAACGGCTACAATACAAAGGTAATTGCCGCCAATATGCTGGACGACACCACCGATAACTCCTTATTCCCACCGTATTGGATTACTGAAAAGAAAGGTGTGAAAATAGGATTTATTGCCTACAATGATCCGGAAGTACCCGAACGCCAGAATCCTGAATATAGCAAAGGCATCACATTCACGGCAGTGGAGAAAAATCTGGCAGCACTCATTGGTCAACTCAGGGAAAAAGAAAAGGTGGATGTGCTGTTTCTGGTGACACATTTGGGTATCTCCAAGCAATTGATGTTATCGAACAATCCTGCGGCAAAAGGGGTTGATTTTATTTTGGGTAATGATACCCATGAGCGAATCCGGATACCGATTGAGGGCAAGTATGCAAAAGTGGTTGAGCCCGGTGCCTTTGGCTCTTTTGTAGGAAGATTGGATTTAAAAGTAAAGGACAAAAAAATCGTCAGTTACGATTATGAGTTGATTGAAGTTTCGCCCGAAAAATATAAGGCTGATAAGGAAGTACAACAAATGATCGACAAAGCCAATTTGCCCTATCAGGAAGAAATGCAAACCGTTTTGGGTTATACCTCCACGCCCATGTACCGCTATTTGGTAGTGGAAAATCCGATGGATAATTTTATTACAGATGCCTTGCTATGGAAAACCGGAGCAGATTTTGCCACCTCCAATGGTTTTAGATTTGGCGTACCCATTGTTCCCGATGCAAGCGGCAGGGCGCCGATCACCAAAGGCGACCTATGGCGTATGTTGCCTGTAGATGAACACATGAAAATTGGAAAAGTGAGCGGACAGCAAATACAAGATTGGCTGGAAAAAGAAATCAACAATGTATTTGCATCCAATTACGAAGATCGTTTTGGAGGCTGGCTGGTAAGATTCTCCGGGTTGACATTAAAATTCAACAGTTCGCATACCAAAGGCAATCGCATTGAGTCGATCACCATTCAGGAAAAGCCACTGGACTTAAACAAAATGTACACCATGGCATCGTGCAACCGAACGGGCGAACCTTTAACGACCATGTGCCGGATGAAAAATGCAACAGATGTGAAAATTCAGGATTATACACTGCACAATGCTGTAGAGGACTACCTGAAAGCCAAAGGCACTGTAAGCCCGCACTTGAATGGAAGATCCGTTGCAACAGATCTTGGGCCCAATGCTTTCTCGCAAATGAAGGAAGGCGATTATAAGTTTAGATAGCTACCGGATAAATTTATCGCAATCCCTTCGTGTTGTGATAAGTAAGTTTATTCGTATTTTTGCACCCACATTTTAAATTTTAAACAATGAGCAAAGCAGAGATTTATACCAGCAAAGGTGTCATGAAAGTTAATTTCTACGATCAGGATGCACCCGGAACTGTTGCGAACTTTATCAAGTTATCGAAAAGTGGTTTCTACGATGGACTAACTTTCCATCGCGTAATTCCTGATTTTGTGATTCAGGGTGGTTGTCCGGATGGAACAGGCGCAGGTGGCCCGGGCTATAAGATTCCTTGCGAATTGGATGGCGAAAACCAGTTTCACGATCGCGGTGTTTTGTCGATGGCACATGCCGGAAAAAACACAGGCGGATCGCAGTTTTTTGTTTGCCACAGTCGCCGCAATACTTCGCACCTCGACCGCAAACATACCTGTTTCGGCAAAGTTTACGAAGGGCTCGAAGTGATTGACGCCATTCGTCAGGGCGATTTAATTGAGAAGATCGTTGTTATTGAAGAATAGATTTTAGAAACCCCGCCAATTGCGGGGTTTTTTATGAATGCCGGACTCAAAATTGACAGATAATTGGCAGTAATTCATCCGAATAATATCCTTAGTTTTACGCCTCTTACATTATTATATCGGTATGTCGGATAATTCGAAAGGGATCCTTTTAACATTGGGATCGGTTGTTTTTTTTGCGATGATGGCTGTTTTGGTAAAAGCGGTTCCCAATGTGTCGAGCTACCAGACCACCTTTTTCCGCTTTGCAATCGGCCTTGGCATCCTCGGAATTTTATCTCTTTTCGGAATTATAAATCTCAGGTTTAACGACAAAAAAAATCTTTTCTGGCGCGGGATCGTTGGCGGTATTGCCGTTTATCTTTTCTATCTGGCAATTATAAAACTTGGAGTTGGCAAGGGTTCAGTGTATGTTTATTCGTATCCCATATTTGCCACATTGTTCAGTATGCTTATCCTGAAAGAAAAAGTGGAGCCCATCAAGTTTGTGGTTATTTTCATTTCATTTGCCGGACTTGTATTACTCTCGGTGGGCGGAAAAGGATCGCTGGCCGGAATGGGAATTTACGAACTGATTGCCATTGCTGGTGCAATCACTACCGGACTTGCAGTTGTGTTTGTGAAAAAGCTGCACGACAGCGATAATTCGTATGCCATTTTCTTTTCGCAGTGCATTGTCGGGTTCTGGTTGTTTATAATACCATCGGGTGCCACGCAGGCCAAAGGTAATCTGAATGAGTTGCTTTTACTGGTCCTTGTCGGCATCGTTGCCACCATCGGGCAGTTGTTCATGACCGAAGGATATCGTTACGTGAATGTGGCTACCGGATCGTTGCTTCAGTCGATGGTTCCTGTTTTTAACCTGCTTTCAGGATGGTTAATTTTTCATGAACAGTTTACAACCATTGAAATGACCGGTGCGTTTGTCATCGTAGGTTCCTGTTTTGCACTGGTCATTATTAATTTCAGGATTGGCAAAAAAACAAGGATATTAAAACTGGTTGAATGAAAATCATTTAACTTTAAACTTAATTTATACCAATACCAATTTAACCTCTATCACAATGAAAAAACAAAGCACTATTTGGGCCTTTTTGGCTATGACCGTCCTGTTTGGGCAAATGGCTTGTCAGCCAACCGATCTTTCAAAAGAAAACATTATCCCGAAACCTGTTTCAGTAGTTCCAACAGGCGATTCATTCGATTTGACTGACCAGACTGATATTTACATTCAGGGCGAATCTGCTGAATTACTGAAAATTGGTCAATACCTGGCCGATAAACTGAACCCTTCTACCGGTTTGGGAATTGAAGTAAAAACAACCACTGAAGTTCCAGCCTCCGGGAATATTTATTTGTCGTTGTCAGAAAACGACACAGAGCTGGGCGATGAAGGTTATGAACTGACTATCACCGAAAAATCGGTTAACCTGAAAGCAAACAAACCTGCCGGATTGTTTTACGGTGTGCAGACCATTCGCCAGCTTTTGCCTTCAAAAGTGGAGTTGGCAACAGCACAGAAAGGCCCCTGGAAAATGGCAACCGGAACGATCCGCGATTTTCCGGTATATGGCTATCGTGGTTCGATGCTCGATGTTGCCCGCCATTTCTTTGAAGTGGAGGAAGTGAAAAGTTTAATTGACCAGTTGGCAGCCTACAAAATGAACGTTTTGCATTTGCATTTGTCTGACGATCAGGGTTGGAGAATCGAAATTAAATCGTGGCCAAACCTTACCACGCATGGCGGAAGTACCGAAGTTGGTGGCGGTCCGGGTGGGTTTTACACTCAGGAACAATATTCCGACATTGTAAAATATGCTCAGGAAAGGTTCATTACCATCGTTCCTGAAATTGACATGCCCGGCCATACCAATGCCGCTCTGGCTTCGTATCCCGAATTAAACCAAAATGGCAAAGCCACCGAATTGTACACCGGTATCGAAGTTGGTTTCAGTTCACTGGACACGCACAAAGAGCTTACCTACAAATTTATTGACGATGTAATCCGCGAACTGGCAGCTTTAACGCCCGGTCAGTACATTCACATCGGTGGCGACGAATCACATTCAACCAAGATTGAAGATTACATTCCGTTTATTAACCGTGTTCAGGACATTGTAATTGCAAATGGCAAACAGGTGTTTGGATGGGACGAAATTGCACTTTCAACTTTAAAACCAAATACTGTTGTGCAATACTGGGCCAAAGCCGAAAATGCGATCAAAGGCGTTGAACAAGGTGCAAAAGTACTGATGTCGCCTTCAAAAAATGCATATCTCGACATGCAGTACGATTCGACCAGTACGTTTGGTTTGCATTGGGCTGCTTATATTGAAGTTGACGAAGGTTACAACTGGGATCCGGCCAATTTGGTTCCTGAAATTAAAAGGGAAAACATTATTGGCATTGAAGCGCCGCTTTGGTCTGAAACTGTATCGAACCGTTACGAAGCCGAATACCTGATTTTTCCGCGTTTGCTGGGTTATGCCGAAATTGGCTGGACACCAGTCGAATTGCGCAGCTGGGACGAATACAAAGTTCGTTTGGCAAACCATGGAGAGCGCATGAAAGCAATGAATATCAGTTTCTATCCATCCAAAATGGTGGATTGGGATTCAAAGGATAAGAAATAACAACCAAACCTGTAAATTTTAATCCAAACGCTCCTTTTAAGGGGCGTTTGTTGTTATATATTGAATATATTTATAGGCATAAAGTTTAGTTGATTATGAAAACACTAACCACTACGCTATTTTTTATATTGTTCTTCTTCTTTAGACTTTCATCTCAGGATATTGAAAGCTTGATTGAATCAAAAAAGTCGCTTCTTTACGAAAAATTATACGTTCATGTCGATCGCGAATTGTATGCTCCAGGCGACAAAATCTGGATGAAAATTTACCAGGTGAACGGCATCACCCATCAACTGAATTCAAATTTCAGGAATGTTTACGTTCAACTTATTTCCGAAGATGGGAAGGTCGTGCAGGATATTTACCTTCTTACAATTAAAGGGATTGCTGATGGTGAATTCAAAACCGACAGTCTTCCCAAAGGATTGTACACCATTAGGGCATTTACCAAATACCTCGAAAATTTTGGCGAAACAGCTTTGTTTCATAAGAAAATCTGGATTGTTAATCCTGCGGAATTACAGCGAACAGGGCAGGAAACAGCAAGCAGTGATGGTAAAATGGATATTTCGTTTTTGCCTGAAGGTGGAAATTTGGTCTCCAATGCTTTGAATACTATTGCTTTTAAAGCCATCGATGGAAAAGGTAAAGGGATTTATATCAGCGGGAACGTGATAAGCGACGCTGGCGATACCATTACGTCTATCAGTGCAAGTTACAAAGGAATGGGCAAATTCAACCTGGTGCCGGAAGATGGATTGAATTATTTTGTTGCCATCGACCAGTTTTCAGGACAGAAATTTCCACTTCCCAAAGCGCAATCGGAAGGCATTTGTCTAAGTTACGAACCCGACGAAGAATCGTTGACGTTTGAGCTTTCAACAAATATGAAACTCGAAACTTATCCTGAATTTTATTTGATGGCTTCATACAAAGGCATTGTTCTTTTTTATAAAAAGATTGAAATGACCAGCTTTGTTCAGGCAGTTAAAGTGAATAAACATTTGTTTCCAAATGGTATCTCAAAAATTACAGTCCTCAATTTGCAGTTGAAGCCATTGGCCGAACGACTCGTTTATGTTAACGACAACGAAGGCGATAATCTTCAGCTTCGAGTAAATCAGGAAACGTTTGAGCCACGCCGGGAAATAAAAATTGATGTCGCAGCATTGATGGAATCGGGTGATTCAATTACTTCCAGTCTTTCGGTGGCCGTGGTAAATAAAAATTATTTAAGCACAGGCGAATACAATCAAAACATCAAAAGTTACCTGCTGCTCGACTCCGATCTGAAAGGCGCCATCGAATCGCCTGCCGATTATTTTGTTGATGACGAGTTTCACGACTCTGCAGAAAAATTGGATTTGCTGATGTTGGTTCACGGCTGGCGGACCTATTTCTGGGATGACGTAGAAAAGAAAAAAACTCCTTCGCTGGACGACTGGAACGATGCGGGAATTGACATTCGTGGCTGGGCGAAGCGAATTCTATGGAAAGAACCACTGCCAGGGGCGGAGGTTTCGCTGGATTATGTGGTTAAGAATTTTCAGATTGCGAAAACAACCACAAACAGCGCAGGTAGATTTAGTTTTGGTGATGTATATTTTGTTGATTCGCTTGATATAATGCTGAATGCCCGGACTAAAAACGGGACCAAGAATGTTGAAATTTTGCTCGATCAAATAATAAAAAGGGATTCAATAATTCCCTTGCCGAAGTTGAATATGAACACTTTCAATATTGATTTAAACCCCAATTTTGCAGGTGATAATTATTATCGAAGAACGAAAGAATTGGAATTTTTTCCTGAAAAAGG
>DAITNH010000208.1:0-10064 GCA_036834745.1 Prolixibacteraceae bacterium | reverse complement strand
ATAACGGAAGCAAAGGCATTTTGGCTGGAAAAAGCGCAATCGACCAACAAGAAAACAAGAGCCAGGGCCGAATACAACCTGGCATTGACAAGCGAACTGGATGGAAATATTGATCAGGCCATTGAATGGGGATTGAAATCATTTTACTCGCATTACCAACATCAAACCGAAGTATATCTAAAGAAACTTAAAGCCTTAAAAGAGAGTAAACTAACCAAATAAACCCGACCAACCATGAAAAAGATGATTACAATTTCAGGAATTGTTTCGTTGTTCTTTTTATGTTCATGTGTTACATTAAATGAGTTCCCTATCGAAGTTTTTCAGCCAGCCAGAATCACACTGCCTGCTGAAATTAAGAATGTTACAATTGTTGGACGGAACCTGAAGTACTTAAATGATACCTTACAGAATTACTACTCCAAAGATTTCAGGCTGGTAAAAAACAAAAAAACATTCAATACTGACAGTATTTCCGTTCAGGCTTGTCTCGACAGCTTGTCGCAAAAATTGCAATCTCAGAAACGGTTCAATAAAATTACAGCATTGCCTTTTACAAGTTTTCCCGTACAATTTGTAAAAAACATCCATGCCCCATCGAAAACCCTGATTCAGGAAATAGCATCAAAAACCGGTGCCGATGCATTGATCATGCTTGACACGTATTCGGGATTTTACTCCATTTATAAAAATTCTGAGGATGGCCGTTCTGTTGCACAAGTTGTAACTGCCAGTATCTGGACAATTTTTGATGTTTCGAAAAACCGGATGATCAGCCATACCTCCCTGGTTGACACGGTTTACTGGGATGGCCTGGACAATCAACAAAACTATTTGGCTTCCAGAATTCCGGATAAAAAGGCAGCCGTACAAATTGCTGCTGGTTTGGTGGGCGTAAATTATTCGAAAAATATAATTCCTTACTGGGCCACCGTTTATCGCAATACTTTATCGACCAATCAGGCTGATTTTAAGAAAGCGGCCGCACTTGCAAAAAAGAACAAATGGGAAGAAGCAGCTGATTTATGGCAAAAATATACCGAAAGCAAAAATAAACGCCATAAAATTCATGCGCTCTACAATCTTGCCGTTGCCAGCGAAATGGACGGCAATATTGAAGCAGCAATTGAACTTAACAGCAAGGCGTCAAAAATCAGCTCCTCCCCTGTTTTTGCCGATGAAAATGAAATCATCAGGAAATATTCAGCCGTCCTGGCAAAGCGGAAAATCGAATTGGCAAAATTAAATTCGATGAACTATGAGCTGTAGATTTTTTTGCATTCTACTGATTGTAATCCTGGGTTTCGCATCCTCATGCGTAACTACTTACAATATGAGATCCCTTCAGGTAGAAATACTGAAACCTGCCTTGTTCGCAATGCCCGAAAATATTGATACCATAGCCATTTTCAAACGCGATCTTTATCGATCGGATACCATAACTTTCAGGTATTTTGATGTGGACAATAAAAAAACGCAGACCAATAAATTTGTCCGTTATAGTGACCTTTCAAATAAATGCGTTGATGCATTGGCCGATTTTCTTGACAATGAAGGGTTCTTTATGAAGGTTATAAATTACAGAGATTCGATGAATTACCTGTTTTCCGGAAGTGACAGCCTGATCAATTATCCTGAATTGCACAAAAAATTAGGTGTTGATGCCTTTGTCTTTCTGGATTTTTTTCAATTGAAAGATTACTTGACAAATAGTACCGGATATTATTCATACAATGATATCACTGAACAATTTCCTGAATTTAGAAACAGTACAAAATTAGAGAGTGTTGGGGCCAATCTTTTATGGACTGTTTCCTTCAAAGGTGACACCTCAGTCTATCTGGTTAAACAGCCCGACGATTTGTACTACGGAAACATTGTTTATCCTGAACTATTTGGCAATGATCTTAATCACAGATTGTTGTTGAAGAATGCCTCGGAGTATCTGGGAAAAGCTTTCGGAGCCAAAATAGTTCCCACGTGGCTGAAAGTTGAACGCAGTTATTACCGGTCGCGGAATGTCAACATGCTTGCGGCTGAAAAATATTGTCTGAATGGTGAATATCTGAAATCTGCTGAAATATACAACCGCGAGACCAAAAATAAAAATCGGAATATTGCCGCCAAAGCAAGATATAACATGGCTTTGCTTTGCGAAATGGAAGGAAAACCTGATGCAGCGATCGATTGGTTGGTTCTTTCGTATTCTGCCTATAAACAGAACAATGAAGCCCATAAATTCAATTGCCAGCAATACATTAATTTGATTGCACTCCGGAAAAAGGAGTTAGAGAAGTTAGAACATCAAGTCAGGAATAATTAAAATATCGGTACGACGCTTTCAAACCGGAAAGTTGGATTTGGCCGACCGGGACTCAGGCAACGAAGTGCTACAATTTTTTTTCTGAGGTGCGTTCCTTTGGTTGTATCCAGCATTTTACGAACAATTGCTTCAAGAGCTTCCGGACTCATTTCCACACGGGCATTCAAGGTTAGTCGGGCTTCGGTGCTTGTTCCGGCCGAACTTCGAAAACTCAAGGTGTCATTCAGGCCGGTAAGGTTACCAATCAGGTAATTTTCGCCCGATTCAATCAATATCTTGACGTGTCCAACCGATGCTTTCATCGAATCAAACTGATGACTCATATTTTGCATCAGTTCGCGTGCAAAAGCATCCCAGTCGGTTTCCATACCAGAGAGTTCTATGGTGGAATTTAGCCAGCCCAACACGGCTTCGCCCTCTGCATATACATCGTAATCCACTTCTACCAATCGTTTCCCGGCATCGGTGCGCGTCAGTACTTCATTTAGCCATTCGTCCATTCCTTCTCCTGAAAGTGAACTAACGATCATCACTTCCGAATCAGGAAAATGCAATTTTACTTTTTCTTTCAGAAGAACCAATTCTTCCGGAGAAATCAGGTCGGATTTACTGATCAGGATCAGATCACTTTCTTCGAGCTGTTTCCGGAAAATATAGGCAGCGCTGGGATGTAAACCGGCTGTTCCACCATTTAGAATATCATTGAGTCGAATCGGATCGGCCAATACCGACAATGGACTGACAACCAATTCACCGCGCAGGTTTTGTTTGAGCGGTTGTATAATGGTAGCCGAAAGGTCGGTACAACTACCAACGGGTTCGGCAATAATGACATCAGCGTTGGCTTCGTCGCGAACGTTCTTCAAGGCATTAATCAATCCGTCGAAATTACAGCAAAAACAGCTTCCGCTCACTTCAGCCACTTTTACATCGTTTCGCGAAAGTAGTGCAGTATCAACTAACTCTGGTGCCTGATCGTTGGTGATTAGTCCGGTTCGTTTTCCGCTTTCAGTGATTCGCCGTGCAGCTTCCCATAACAAGGTTGTTTTTCCAGCTCCGAGGAATCCTCCTACCAAAATTAGTCGTGTAGTTTTCATATGTTTTTACTTTTTACATGCTGCAGTGTGCACTTTCGTATGCTGAAATAGATGGATGAAAATTGAGAAGTACAATTACAGCAACCGATCCACATCCGAACAGCACCAACACAAATGTACCAAGAGTTTCACCTAAAAATTCTTTGGAATATCTCACAGTCTAGCTTGGGTTAGACCCATAATTTATACCAGAATTAGTTTTCAGGCACCAAATATATCAAAATCATTAAGTTCACCGGTTGGATTTAAAATCGTTAACAAAAAACCCTCAAATCGGGAAAAAGGAAATAGAACGGTTGGAAAAACAAATCCGGGAAAAGTCAGGAGCTTTTTAATTCCATATTCATACAATATTGTGGCAACAAGATCCGAGGGTATTTTTAATCCCAAACCAAGTGGGGGAACCATCCGGGAACCTTTTTCATTTCAAACTGATTGCGGGAACTCATCGGAGGCCTTTTTTTGTCCCAAACTAGCTGCGCGGACTCGTTCGAGGGATTTTTTAATCCCAATCCGGGCGCGCGGACTCATCCGATGGTTTTTATGAAATACATGACCGCAAATTACCACCTAATCAGCTGATAACCAATACCCCCTTGGGAATACAAATGAAAATCAGTAAAAAAACACAACTGAATATCAGATACTTACCCGAAAATTGTGGAAAATATTCCCTCATTTACCCCGAAAAAACTGCATTTTTGCCTTGTTTTTCTGCTACTTTAAAGGAAAGGCTGCAAGTTGGGATAAGGTTTTAAGTATAACATGGCACTTTGTTTAAGGTTAGCTTTTACGAAAGCAACCACCCCAATACCTCTTGCAAAAAACAAATAAATTCATTAAATTTCAGTCACTTGTAAAACAACATTGAGCTTAAGTTTATCCCCAAACGGGGTGGTTTGTGGGTTGGTTTTTCAACTGTCTTGAACGATACCTGAAAAACGATAAAGTATGATCCCTTAAACTTTATCGGTCAGATAGAATAGATCAACCTTTTTCATGACCTGAAATTGATTTTATTATGAAAGCTTCAACTAATTTTTCGAATCAAAAACACAGATTTTGGATTATTCTGCCTTCAATTGTTATGCTCGGATTCCTTTCCGGATGCTTCCAGTATTTCTACAAAGTCAACCGCTCTGAAACACTGACTTCAGAATCCCTGCAAAACATGCAGGAAAGCGGAAAATATTTTATTCTTCATGATGGCGTAAATGTCTGGCAAATGGAGGATGTAAAAATCGGGAATAATCTTCTATCAGGTCAAATCAACAGATTACCTGAAATCAGGAGAGCGACAACTATAACACAATCAAAACGTTACAAAAGAAGTTCCCAACTGTATATCCTGAATGAAGTTCACATCTATGCAAATCATCGGGTTCGGTTTGATAGTGTGGCTCAGATTCCATTGAATTCGCTTGAAAAAATTGAGATTTATAGTCCGGACAAGGGCTTAACATTTGCTTCATGGGCAGCAGGGGTAATTGGTGTGGCCGGAAGTGCGGTTGTGTTAGCTACAATCATTTTTCCCGCTGGTAATTCCACACCCCCACCTCCTCCCCCACCTTCTTCAGGCTCATCATCGTGTCCATTTATTTTTACTTATAATGGCGATCAACTTAATTTTGCCGGAGAAATATACAGCGGGGCGATTTTCCCTCCGCTGGAAAGGGATGATTATCTGCGTCTTTCAGAAATTAAACCCATTGAAAACAGTTACCGTATTTTGATGTCCAATCAGGCAAGGGAAATTCAGCATACAAACCTGACTGAACTTTATATCATTGACCATCCGAAAAACGCCGTTGGTTTTATCGATAAATATGGAAAACCATATACCTGTTCGCAGATTCAACCACCAACATCGGCGATCGATTTTAAAGGCAATTCGCTGAGTGAATTACTGAATAGCGCCGATGATATTAGTTACCAGTCAGTGCCTTCAGCCAAAGATGATGATGAGATGGATGAAGTAATTCTCACATTTAAGGTGCCACAAAAAAGTACACAGGGCAAATTGATCCTCAGGGCGCGGAATTCATTGCTTCTCGATTATTCATATTCAAAGTACCTTGAGATGTTTGGCGATAAACTTTTGGGATGGCAGCAAAAGGTGAGCAAAAGATCACCAGGAAACCTGCAAAAATGGAGCATTAAGCAGGGAATTCCGATGTCTGTTTATCTTGAAAAGAAAGGCGTCTGGGAATTTCAGGATCATTTTGAAACTCCGGGACCAATGGCCTTCAAAGATGATATTCTGAAAATAGATCTCACCGGAATTGACGATCCTGACATAAAGATAAAACTTAAAGCCGGGAAATTATTCTGGGAAATTGACAGAGTCGGAATGGATTTTTCAGCAGATAATAAAATTGATATAAAGGTAGTTAAGCCATTTATGGCAACCGATCAGAATTCACTCGATGTTTTGCCACTCGTGATCAATGATGACAGCAACTATTTTGTTCAGCCTGAAATTGGGGATGAAGCTGAATTGCTATTTCAGGTTCCTGAATTGGAAAATAGTCATTCACGAACCGTTTTCCTGCACAGTAGAGGCCATTACCAAATTTTGGGAGATCAGAATTTGACCCAGACAAACAATCGTTTCAAAATATTACGAAAACCTGCAAGTTTTACCCGGTTCGCGCAGGATAATTATTACAATTTACTGAAAAATGCAATGAACTAAATCCATCATGATTTTGGCATTAAAACGATATCTGGTACTATTTCGGGGAATGTTTACGATATTCCTGGTCGCGCTGAAATGCTATAAAAACACATTTAAGGCAGTCACAGCCATCAGGCTACATGCTGATTTCAGGAAAAAAGTACACGGACATCAACGGTATCCAAAATACTACCATGCCAACGGAAAGTATTTTATGAGTATGAACATTCCTGGATTTCCCTCAGTCGCATTTGATAAATTTATCAGGAATGAACTGAACATTTTTTACCCGTACAAATCCCAACAAGCACATTTACAATTGGCAGTATTTTCAATTACTAGTCAGTGTCCGTTAAAATGCCGTCATTGTTTTGAATGGGATCGATTAAACGGATCGGAATTACTTTCGGTGGACCAGCTCAAAATAATTCAAAAGAAAATTGAGGACTACGGAGTTTGTCAGATTCAATACACAGGCGGCGAACCAATGGTGCGGATAAACGAGCTGATTGAACTCCTGAAACTTAAATCGGCAAGCACTGATAGCTGGGTTTTTTCCTCGGGTTATAACTTAACGCTTGCCAATGCAAATCAGCTTAAAGAATCAGGACTGACCGGAATCGTTTTAAGCCTCGATCATTGGGATGCAGCGAAACACAATGATTTCAGACGAAATGAACATGCTTTTGATTGGGCCGTTGCGGCTGCCGGAAATGTTGTAGAAGCAGATCTGGCATTGAGTTTATCGATTTGTCCAACCCGTGAATTTGTTTCTAAAGAGAACCTTTTTAAATACCTTCAACTTGCTCATCGGCTTAAGGCTGGTTTTATACAGATTCTGGAACCACGAAAAGTTGGCCGTTTTAAATCCGAAGATGTAAGCTTACATCCTGAACAGATGAAAATGCTCGAAGATTTTATGCTTGTAGTGAATAACAACCGGAAATACAGAAGGATGCCGACAGTTATTTATCCGGGTTACCACCAGCGAATTCTGGGCTGTGCCGGCGCAGGCCATCGCTATATTTATGTTGATTCAGCCGGAAATATTCATGCCTGCCCATTCTGTCAGGGAACGACAGGAAACTGTTTGGGGAATGACATGTTTGAGTTAATTGAACGGTTAAAAACAAGGGGATGTCATGAATTTCAGAAAGTCCTAATAACTTAAAAATGAACATGCCATTTTTCAACCGAAGCCAAAAGGAAAAGCTCCTTCGTCAGCGTGGAATTGTAATCTGGCTGACAGGTTTACCAGGTTCAGGAAAAACCACACTTGCTTTTGCAGTGGCTGAGAAACTTACCAAAAACGGTAAGTTCTGCCAGATTCTGGATGGAAATATGCTTCGGAATGGGATTAACCGCGATCTTGGATTCAGTATGAACGACCGGGCAGAAAATATCAGAAGGGCTGCTGAAATCAGCAAAATTCTGATCAGCAATGGCATAATCACATTGTGCTCATTTATTAGTCCTACAAACAAAATAAGAAACATCGCCAAAGAAATTATCGGACAAAATGATTTTATCGAAATCTACGTCAGCACCCCGGTTGAAGCGTGTGAAGCCAGAGACAGCAATGGATTGTACAAAAAAGCCAGAATAGGTGAAATCCCGGATTTAACTGGCGTTTCATCCTTGTACGAAAAGCCTGAACATCCTGACCTGGAGATTGATACCAGCAACAGCAGTATTGAGTCTGATTCGCAGCGCATCATCGATTTCATACTTCCTTTGGTCAGGTTTAAATGATAAAACTTTTAATTAATGAAGAGAGTCTTGCTTCTGATGGTTTTGACAATCATTTTCATTTTCGTGGAAATGGTTAACTGGTTTTGCCTCTTTCTGGATGAAATCATTTATCCAAATTGGAGGAAAACCAGTATCAGGAAACCTTTGTTTATCATTGGAATGCCGCGCACAGCCTCCACCTGGTTGCACAAAACACTTTTTTCGGACATTGAGCAATTCACTTCGATGAAATCATGGGAAATTCTTTTTGCACCATCCATCATTCAGAAAAAGGCCTGCAATCTGTTGGGAAAGTTCGACCGACGGTTCAATGGTATTTTTTCAAATCCGATCAAAAAGCTTGACAACTTTCTTTTCCGGGATTATAAACCGGGGCATCCGACCTCTTTCTTTGATATTGAAGAAGATGACATTGTACTGATTCATATTTTATCCAACATGTTCATGATCTTTCAATTTCCCGATTCGAAGCGACTGCGGGATCTTGCATGGTTTGACGTCAGGCTTCCGGAGATAAGGAAAAAGCGGATCATGCGGTTTTTAAGGGTTTGTATTCAGAAGCATTTGTATGTATATGGAAACGGTAGAACTTATCTCTCAAAAAGCCCGTGCCACACACCAAAAATACAATCGCTCAAAGCAGCTTTCCCCGACAGCCGTTTTATATGCACTTTCCGGCATCCTGAACAGGCAATACCTTCGGCCCTGAGTTTGTTCTTCCGCTATTTTAAAATATTCAGAAATCATCTGGAAATCAAAAATGTGGCAGAACAGACCCTGCAAATGGCTGATCACTGGTATGCCTATCCATTGAAAATTTTTAGTGACTGGCCTTCCGAAGATTATCTGCTGCTAGATTACAATCACCTTGTCCATGCTCCTGAAACAACCGTTTCAGAAATTTATCATCATTTTGGACTAAATCTATCGGATGAATTCAGGAAAAAACTGCTCGCCGAAAGCCAGAAAAGCAAAACCTACAAAAGCAATCATATTTATTCGGTTTCTGAATTTGGGATAACTGAAGAAGAAATTCAGGAAAGATACCTGCAACTGTATGAACAATACCTAAAAAGTTCACATGAAGGCAATCGAAAGAAAAGAGCTGTACCGGTTTCCGTGGTCGAAAATGGACAATCCGGGAGGCTGGATCGAGGTAACTGATACCTGTGACCTAGCCTGCCAGGGCTGTTACCGGCATCAGTTGAATGGTCACCGAAACATTCAGGATATAAAACAGGACATTCGCGATACGATCCGGCTGACCAATTGCGACTGCATCACCATTGCCGGTGGCGAACCGCTCATGTATCCCGCTATCATCGAGGTGGTTGCTTACATTTCGTCACTGAAAATTAAACCCATTATTTTTTCAAATGGCGAAAGACTGACTCCTGAATTGCTTTTGAAACTAAAAAAAGCAGGACTTGCCAAAATGCACCTTCACATCGACAGTCATCAGGAGCGAAAAGGATGGATTGGAAAGAACGAAAGCGAATTAAACCAGCTTCGCCATCATTTTGCCGACCTGCTGTGGAACAATGGAAGGATTCAGTGCGGTTTTCATGTCACCGTATTCAGATCGAATCTTGCAGAAATTGCTGAAGTCGCAAGGTGGGCTATGAGCAACCTGCACAAGGTGCAACATGTTTCATTCATTGCTTATCGTTCTGTTCCGCAAAACGGAAAACTATCTTTCTATGCACAGGGCAAAAAGATCGATCCCGGAAATTTCCAGATGATTTCAACCGGAGATGAAGATATTTCCATCACAACAGAGGAGATGTTTGAGGTAATTCACAAACAATTTCCGCAGTTAAAACCGTGTGCATGGCTGAATGGAACTGCTGTTTATGAGACCTTTAAATTCCTGATCATCGTAAATATCGGAACTGAAAAGCACCTGTACGGAAACATGGGAAAAACGACCATTGAAATGGCGCAAATGTTTCACCATCTTTTCTTCGGAAGATATTTTGCTTTTCTGAAGAGCCCAAAAACAGGCTCCAAAATATTTTTGCTGCTATTTTTCGATCCGCAAATCCGCAATGCTTTCTTTAGTTTCCTAAAGGTTCTTTTGAAAAATCCTTTTGCGCTCTTCAACCGCATTTATGCGCAAAGCATTCACTTTCAGCAACCCAATGAGATTATTGACGGAAAGGTAAATCTTTGTGATGATTGCGTAAATATGATGGTCTGGGACGGACAATTGATT
>DAITNH010000207.1:0-10107 GCA_036834745.1 Prolixibacteraceae bacterium | reverse complement strand
ATTGATCAGGGGCCGATTGTGGTGATGATGGAAAACTACCGCTCTGGATTAATTTGGAACCTGATGATGAAAAACGAACAGGTAAAACTGGGGCTGAACCGTGCAGGTGTGAAAGACAAACCAGCTTACAAACAGGGATTTCACCTTGCAGTGGCAAACACGTTGACCAGTGAATACGACATGATGCGGCATCCGGACCGAAAACTTTTTGAACTCGGATACTATCTGGAAAGTGGCGGCAGCACAAAATTCACTGTCACCAATAAAGCCCAGAACAAGGTAGTGCTCGAAAAAACAGTTACCGGAAATGCAGGCGAAAACGTTTTTGAATTTGATGGTCAGGAAATTTTATACGGGAAGCAACATACCATCAAAATGATTGCCCCCGACAACAAAGAATATACAATTTTAACACGATTAAGATAGATTTATTTTATTAACACTTTAATACACAAGACTATGAAAACAATGATTTCTACTTTTTTTATTGTACTGTTATCAATGACCAATTTATTTGCATTGGATAACATAGTATTGGACGACTTCGAAAGTGGCGTGGTAGGTTTTACCACAGAGGTGCATTACAATCCTGAAGCGAACTTTAACGCTATGGTAGTTGACAATCCGGTTAAAGCAGGTATCAACCTCAGCAATAAAGTTTGGGAATGGAAACGCGTTTCAGGCACTAACAATCAGCCATGGGCAGGTTTTTGGGCAATTTTAAAAACCGCAGTTCCTGAAGGATACACACGCATTGAGGTAAAATATTTACGTAAAAATGCAACGTCGCAATTAAGGATGAAAATTGAAGGAACAGTTACCAAAGAATTTAATCCTGTAACTCCGGCATCAAAAACCAACGAATGGGAAACGATGGTATTCGACCTTACTGCGAATGGAATCAAGAACATTAACGTATTGTCTTTGTTCCCCGACAATTATGAACCCATTGATGTCAATGCCATCGTTTACATTGATGAAATTAAAGTAATTTATGAAGCGATTGTTTTGCCTACCGTTAGTTCGCTTACTTTATTCAGCAATAGTGCAAGCGACCGTTTTCACGATCAAAGCTGGGTAAACAAAACAGCGCCAAGTACAGTTGTTGCAGTACATTGGGATGCTGCTTCCACAGAACCTGGTGATAAAATGCCATGTGTTACCACGCCTGTTAAATCAGGAGCCAATGCACTAAAACTTCAATGGAAATCAGCTACAGGTGGTGCCTGGATGGCAATGGTAGCTGCTGTCGGCTGGACATCATTCGACTTGACTAAAATGAAAGAACTCAAATTTTGGATTAACTCGCCTGTTGCATTAGCGAAATCAGCATTACCAAAGTTTTATTTTGAAACACACAGCGGAACTCCCAACAAAACAGGAAAACTACTGATGGAAAGTTACATAACTGCTGATTTAGCTGCCAATACATGGACCGAAGTCGTTATTCCGCTTGCCGATCTATGGGCTGCCGATGCAACATTTACAGCAAAAAATGTGGTAAAAGGTATCTTCTTCGAACAAAACACAGCTGATAATGTAGAACATATCCTCTATATGGACGATTTCAAGTTCAATAATTCCAACATTGTTTTGGATGACTTTGAAAATGGAGAGGTAAATTTCACCACTGAGGTGAAAGGAAATCCACCTTCTCACTTTGACTATGCTGTAGTGGATAATCCTTTTAAAACAGGCATTAATACAAGCAACAAAGTTTGGGAATGGAAACGCTACGATGACGGAGCGAACAACAAAGATTGGGCAGGATTTTATGCTACATTGAAAAATGAAGTTCCTTCAGGATACCACCGGATTGAGGTTAAATTCCTGCGGAGAAATGCGACTTCCCAATTGCGTATAAAATGCGAGGGAACAATTACAAAAGAGTTTACTGCAGTAACTCCGGCTTCTAAAACCGACGTATGGGAAGTCATGGTATTCGATCTGACTGCCAATGGAATAAAAAACATTAAAGTGCTTGGCATGCAGCCCGACTTTTATACCCCAATTGATCCTGCGGCTATTTCTTATATTGACGATATTACGGTGATCTTCGACGAGACAGTGATCCCACCTCCGCCTCCAACATCGCTTATATTATTCGAAAACAGTGCCAGCGACCGTTTCCACGATCAAAGCTGGGTGAACCAAACAGCTCCGAGCACAGTAGTTACCGAACATTGGGATGCTGCTTCAACTGAACCTGGCGACAAATTACCAGTTGTTACTACACCCGTTAAAGCTGGAACCAATGCGTTGAAACTGCAATGGAAATCAGTGGAAACTGGTGATTGGAAAGCAATGACCGCTTCTATCGGCTGGTTGGCATTCGATTTAACAACCATGAAAGAGCTTAAATTTTGGGTTTATTCACCGGTTGCATTGGCTAAAACGGCGTTGCCTAAGGTTTATCTCGAAGCTCATAGTGGGACACCCAGAATTACAGGTATGCTGCCATTGGCCAATTACCTCACCAACGGTTTAACTGCAGAAACCTGGACCGAAGTGACCATTCCGCTTGCTGACCTTTGGGCGGCCGATGCAACTTTTACTGCCAAAGACGATGTGAAAGATGTATTCTTCGCACAAAATGCAACTGACAATGTGGTACATACATTATATCTGGATGAGTTTAAATTCGTGAGTACATCTACCGGATTGAATATTCCGATTGCAGAAAAAGTTTTAAAAACGTATTATACCAACGGTGAAATCATCATTTCTAACTACTCAGGTTATGTACGCGTATTCGATCTGGTTGGAAGAAAAGTTGCTGAAGGCGCCGCCCTTAATGGAAAACTCGGTGTAAACCTGAAAACAGGAATATATATCGTAAACACGACTGAAGGCAATGCAAAAATTGTGCTTCAATAGGTAACTGATTTCTTGAATTATACAGAAAGGATGGTCGGGTTCGCCCAACCATCCTTTTTTGAAGTTTTTATATATTCCGGATTGTATAAAAAGCTCCAGAAGAGTAAAACATTTCAACGCAATTACAAGCGATAAAAACATTCAACGCAATATCCTTTGCCGTTCGCTTTAGCGAACGGACAGATTAATAACTGAACCCATGGGAAATAAACAATCTTTATACTCAATCTGGCTCATTTTTATCCTGATGGTTTTATATTCCTGCGGAAGTGGCAACCTCAAAAATAAAAAAGAGACCGCAGCTACTGCTCCGCTTTCTGACGAGCAATTGCTTGATTCCATCCAGTACCGCACGTTTCAGTATTTTTGGGATGGCGCCGAACCCAATTCGGGAATGGCCTGCGAACGGATTCATACCGATGGCATTTATCCTGAAAATGATCAAAGCGTGGTCACTTCAGGAGGTTCCGGATTTGGTGTAATGGCGATTATTGTTGCCATCGACCGTGGATTTATTACCCGCGAAGCCGGTGTTGAACGCCTGACCAAAATTGCGGGTTTTCTGAAAAAAGCCGATCGCTTTCATGGAGCATGGCCACACTGGATGTTTGGCGAAACCGGCAAAGTCAAGCCATTCGGACAAAAAGACAATGGTGGCGACATCGTTGAAACTGCCTTTCTGGTTCAGGGCCTGATTTGCGCAAAAAATTACATGAACCCTGAAATTCCGGAAGAAAAAGCACTATCGGAGAAACTGGCGAAACTTTGCAATGAAGTGGAATGGAGCTGGTACCAAAACGGCAAACCGGCTTTGTACTGGCACTGGTCGCCAACATACAACTGGGAAATGAATTTTGCCATCGAAGGCTACAACGAATGTTTAATTGCTTACGTGCTGGGAGCAAGTTCGTCCACCTATCCCCTGTCGCCCGAAGCTTACCACCAAAGCTGGGCACGCGGTGGCGGTATCAACGGCGAAACAACTAAATACGGATTTACCCTGAAGTTGAAACACAACGGTGCAGAGGAATTCGGCGGACCGCTTTTCTGGTCACATTATTCGTATCTGGGACTCGATCCCCGCAACCTGAAAGATCAGTATGCGAATTACTGGGACGAAACCCGCAACCACGTAATGATCGATTATCAGTATTGCCTTGAAAACCCGAAAGGCTTCAAAGGTTACGGAGCCGATTGCTGGGGACTGACCGCCAGCTATTCGGTAAACGGATACAACGCGCACATGCCTTCCAACGATTTGGGAGTCATTTCACCCACGGCAGCATTATCTTCTTTCCCTTATTCTCCGGAAGAAAGTATGCGTGCTGCCCGATATTTCTACGAAAAACTGGGCGATAAACTTTGGGGTACGTATGGATTTTACGATGCTTTCAGCGAAACTGAAAACTGGTTTCCAAAACAGTATCTGGCAATAGATCAGGGACCAATCGTGGTGATGATTGAAAACTACCGCTCACAATTGCTCTGGAATCTTTTTATGCAGGATGAAAATATTCAAAATGGATTAACTATACTTGGGTTTTCTTTTTCTGAAAATACCGATAGTAAAATAAAACAAGACCATTATAAAAACACAAAAGCAACAAAATGATGAAAACCTCCAACCGACTAATGAGTTTAGCAATATTGTCCGCAACACTTCTGATGTCGTGTGCAAAGAAAAACGCTTCCGATGAAGATCAGAAGATGAACGTATTTATCGACGACCTGATGAGCGAAATGACCCTCGAAGAAAAACTGGGGCAGTTAAATCTTCCTGCTTCGGGTGACATTATTACCGGTGCAGGCAGCAATAACAACACTGCCGATAAAATTAAAGAAGGCAAAGTCGGTGGGCTTTTCAACATCAAATCAGTTGAAAGAATCCGTGCCGCTCAGCAAATTGCTGTGGAGCAAAGCCGCCTGAAAATTCCATTGATCTTCGGAATGGACGTTATTCATGGCTACCAGACCTTGTTTCCGATTCCCCTGGGGATGTCGTGCAGTTGGGATATGGAACTGATTGAAAGGAGCGCCCGCGTTGCAGCACAGGAAGCCAGCGCCGACGGAATTTGCTGGACATTTTCGCCGATGGTTGATATTTCGCGCGATCCGCGATGGGGCCGTGTTTCCGAAGGTTCGGGTGAAGATCCATACCTGGGTTCGCAAATTGCCCGGGCAATGGTGAAAGGTTATCAGGGCGACGATCTTCGGAAAAACAATACCATCATGGCCTGTGTCAAGCATTTTGCATTGTATGGCGCACCCGAAGCAGGCCGCGATTACAATACCACCGACATGAGCCGCATCCGCATGTACAACGAATATTTGCCTCCCTACCATGCAGCCGTTGATGCCGGAGCCGGCAGTGTTATGGCATCGTTTAACGAAATCGACGGAATTCCGGCCACAGGTAACAAATGGTTACTGACCGATCTGTTGCGCGGGGAATGGAAATTCAATGGATTTGTGGTGACCGATTATACCGGCATTTCAGAAATGACTGCTCACGGAATGGGCAACTTGCAGGAAGTATCGGCACTTGCCCTTCGTGCCGGCATCGACATGGACATGGTGGCCGATGGTTTGCTAACCACACTGAAACAATCGCTTGACGAAGGAAAAGTAACTCAGCAGGAAATTGACAAGGCTTGCCGACGTGTTCTGGAAGCCAAATACAAGTTGGGACTTTTTGAAGATCCTTACCGTTATTGCGATGAGAACCGCGCCAAAACCGAGATTTTCACTCCTGAAAACCGTCAGGTTGCCCGCGAAATAGCTTCACAAACATTCGTATTGCTGAAAAATGAGGGTCAGCTACTTCCACTTCAGGATAAACAAAAGATTGCGCTGATTGGCCCGCTGGCCGATAACCGCGAAAACATGCCGGGAACCTGGAGCGTGGCAGGTGATTTTTCAAAATCGGTGTCGTTACGCGATGGCCTGAAAAATGCACTTGGCAGCGAAGCAAACGTGCTATATGCAATGGGAACAAACGTTGTAGGCGATTCGTTGTTCGATTCCCGGATTAGTATTTTCGGAAAACCAACAAAATGGGACAAACGCTCACAGAAAGAAATGATTGCCGAAGCGGTTGCCACTGCCCGGAAATCGGATATTGTGGTTGCGGCGTTGGGCGAATCGGCTGAGATGAGCGGCGAAGCTTCAAGTCGCTCCGACATTAACCTTCCGGAGAACCAGAAAGAATTGCTGGAAGCGCTGCTGGCAACCGGTAAACCGGTGGTGCTGGTGCTGTTTACAGGACGGCCATTGACCATCAGTTGGGAAAAGGCACATGTTCAGGCCATCCTGAATGTTTGGTTTGCCGGTACCGAAGCAGGAAATGCCATTGCCGACGTATTGTTGGGCAAGGTCAATCCGTCGGGAAAACTTACCGCCACCTTTCCGCAGAATGTAGGTCAGGTTCCGATTTATTACAATCATAAAAATACGGGACGTCCATTGGATGATGGCAAATGGTTTTCAAAGTTTCGCTCCAATTACCTCGATGTTCCGAACGAACCATTGTTTCCGTTTGGATTTGGATTGAGCTACACCACTTTCGATTACAAAAACCTGAAATTGTCGGATTCAAATCTGGCTTCCGATGGAAAACTGACTGTTTCGGTTGAACTGACCAACGCCGGAAATTACGACGGTGCTGAAGTGGTTCAGTTGTATTTGCGCGATTTGGTCGGAACGGTTACCCGTCCAGTGAAAGAACTAAAAGGTTTTCAGAAAATATTCCTAAAAAAGGGAGAATCCCGAACTGTTGAGTTTACCCTGACTGAAAAAGACCTGCGTTTCTATAACGGAAACCTTGAATTCGTGAGCGAACCCGGCGATTTCAAAGTGTTTGTCGGAACCAATTCGGTGAATACACTCGAAGCGGCATTTACGCTGAATTAAATAGGATATACTGAAAAAATCAAGAAGATTTGGATGACCTCAGAGAGGTCACATATTTATAGAAAATGATGATTAGATAGTTGTTGGACCCCTGCCGGGGTCCAATTTTTGCACAAATAATCCGTTTTCTATAAATATTTAATCCCTCTGGGATATTTTCTCTGAAGTTTTAATAACTGCTTTCCTCAAAAAAAACCGGCACTTTGAAACCATTTTCTTATTTTCTACTTTAGCCGACTTATAGAAAACCCCCATTCACAGATGGTTCAAATCGGAAACAAAGGACTGTTTACCACCACAAGGAATCCTGAATTGTTTGATGATCTTTTCAGGCAGTATTCCAAACCTTTGTTTTATTATGCCGCCAAATTTGTTGACGATGAAGCCGCCCGAGACATCGTACAGGATGTATTCGCTAAATTATGGTCCGATCAAACCATCACGATCCGCCAATCGCTCAACGCACTTCTATTTACAATGGTTCGGAACAGTTGTCTTCAGCAACTCGAAAAACAGAAAGTCAGGAACAAATACTTCGAATCGGCCAAACTAAAACTTCAGGAAGAAGAGCTTCGGTTTTACATGGAAGAAAAAACCAGCCTGTTGGAGCAGGAACTGGAAAATAAGTTGAACGAAGTGTTGGGCAATTTACCCGATCGCTGCAGGCAGGTTTTTACCATGAGTCGATTCGAGAACAAAAAGAACAAGGAAATTGCAGCAGAACTGGATATTTCGATAAAGGCGGTCGAAAAACAAATCACCAAAGCGCTGGCCACCATCCGGACAGAGATGAAAGATTATTTACCGTTGCTGCTGTTTTTATCGGGGCATCTGTTTGAAAATTAAATCAACTCCCAAGGTCGGATATGCTTTATACCTTCATAATCCGAAAATTTAAAATCATCGAGCGAAATGAGTAATTGTATTCAGATATTCCCTCCGTTCATATCCTGCTTTGTATAGTTGCCCATCCCAAACATTGTATGTTCTGATTCTATCAAAAACAATTTCCTTATTTTTAAAAGTATGATTGAATTTTATTGAATATTTTTCAACTGTACTTGATTTTTTCAGAATAGTAACATTGCTGATATTCTTTAATAATCAACTTCAGGCAATTTGCATGAAATAATAAAAGATATCGCAAATTTTTATTGCGTTTTCTATTAAACAAACCGCGATTAGAAATCGCGGCACCCGGGTTCCACTTCCAAATCGTTTCTGAAACCTGACCACTGCGACTGATCACTCCTTCCCCCTTCTTTTCCACATTTTCACATTTTCACATTTTCTACCAATCTGTGTTCATCCGTGTAATCTGTGTTATTTTTTTTTACACAAAGGGTAGGGTTTTTCCATGTCTTCCGATCATAGAGTAGTAAAAGCAAAAAAATCATGCCCGAAATCGAATCAATCATACAAAAATACCTTCAGGGAAAAACTTCGGAAGAAGAAAACCAGCAACTGCACCAATGGATGCTTCAATCGCCGGAAAACAAAAAAAGGCTGTTTGCTGAAAAAGACATCTGGGATACTTTTAGTTTTCATTCGAACCTGAAAAAATACGAAGTAAGTTCTGAACTGGGATTGCTAAAAAAACGCATAGAACCAAAACAGGCAACAATCAGTTTGAAACAAATTATTCAAATAGCAGCAATCCTGCTGGTTACTTTCGGCCTGGGTTGGGGAAGCCGGTTTATTTCATTTGGCAGCAAACAAACTGCAGAAGTAACCATGCAGGAAATTTTTGTTCCCAAAGGCCAGGTTAACCAGGTTTTTCTGGCCGATGGAACCCGGATCTGGATCAATTCGGAAACCAAACTGATTACACCTTCCGTTTTTGCAACCAACGAACGTGTTGTAAAGTTGAATGGTGAAGCCTTCTTTGAGGTTGCCAAAGATGCGAAACGCCCATTCCGTGTTGAAGTGAGCGGCCAGCAGATTGAAGTACTCGGAACTTCCTTCAATGTTCGGGCTTACGATAATTCGAACGAAATTGAAACTACGCTCGAAACCGGACAAATCCAATTACACACCTGCAGCCAAACCACGTTGCTTAAACCGGGAGAGCAAAGCCTTTTCAATAAAACTGAAAAACAACTGGTTATCAGTAAAGTAAATCCGGAAACTTTCAGTTCGTGGAAAGATGGCCGGTATGAGTTCCAAAACGAAGATTTATTGGAGGTATTTAAAGTGGTCGAACGTTGGTACGATGTTGAAATTGCCTATGATGAAATGATCTTCAAAGGAATGCACTTTTCAGGAGTAATTAAACGGAACAAGGACGCCAGACATTTTCTTGAATTGCTTAATCTCACATTCCCCATCAGTTACGAAATTAAGGCTGATAAAATAAGGATCACGAAGGAGTAAAAGTGTTCAGTCTCAGTGTTCAGTCGCAGTGATCAGTCACAGTGTTCAGGAATAAATGCAGGATTCTAAAGCAACAGCGTTGCAGAATAGTTGTAGAAAGAGAACATCAAAGTTTTTACCGTCCAAGTATTAAAGTTGACTGAAAATATAGAGTTCTTTTGGACGGAATAGAAACAGAGAACAAGAAAAAGAATAAAAATAAATATCCAATATCGAATTTTCAATAACCAATATCCAACAATTAAAAAAAGGAGGTAAACACAAGAAGAATAAAAAAACAAAAAACGGAGAATGTACCACCATCCTCCGTTCCAATGTTGAGTCTTAATAAATTAAAACTTCAATTAAAGCAAAGCAAATTTATGAAAAAAAAATTAATCGGGGGCATTTCCCTTGACCGGGAAAAAGTCCGCAAAATTTGGATGACCATGCGACTAATTGTATTGCTATTTTTTGTTTCACTCATTCATGTTTCGGCTTCGGTTTATTCCCAAAAAACAAAGCTGAACATCAGGGTTGAAAATGTAACCTTACAACAGGTATTTAAAGTTCTTCAGGAACAATCGGAGTTCGATTTTTTCTACAAAAACGAACAAATTCCTGCTGACACACGTGTTTCTATCGAGACTAAGAACGAAGCCATTGAAGTAATCCTTAACAAAGTACTTACAGGTACAGGATTAACTTACCATGTTCTCGACAAAGACATCGTAATCAGCACCAAGGGTGCCGCAAAAAGTGAGATGAGCTCGCAGCAGCAAAAATCCGTTTCCGGAAAAGTGACCGACTCTTCAGGAGCTTCATTGCCTGGCGTTTCAGTAGTAGTAAAAGGCACTACCAACGGAACCATTACTGATACCAACGGGAATTATTCACTTTCAAATGTTCCTGATAATGCAATTGTGCAGTTTTCGTTTGTGGGGATGAAGGGGCAGGAAATTGCAGTTG
>DAITNH010000206.1:0-10130 GCA_036834745.1 Prolixibacteraceae bacterium | reverse complement strand
ATAGTTGATGTTTTCGAATGGCCTGAAAACGTTGTACCCGGCCTCTATGTAGTAACCGTTCATTGCACTTCCCAAATCGTTGAGTGCCGCGCCTTTTTTTGTGAATTGATTGTACTGGTCAGTATTTGATAAGCCTACCCGGTAAAGTTGTCCGCGTAATTGCAAGCCTTTCAGCGAGTAACGGGCATCAACCCCAATCATTGAAACGCCAACTACCGACGAGTCAGCTTTTGCCAAAGCGGCCTCATTGTCTTTTGCAATTCCGTTGTACAATTTGCTTTGTGTGTCGCCCAAATATCCTGACAGTCCGACGTTCAGTCCCCTGATTCCGTAGTATTCAACTTTCGCGGTAAAGTTTGGAGAGCTGATGTATGATGAGGCACCTTTCTGACGACCACTGCGCAATCCGCCATTTCCATTCAATTTGGCAGTTCCGTCGTAGCCATTAAAACCGTTTACCAGATATGCCTGATATTTTAAGTTTGCAGGTTGAATGGTTCCGGAGAGACCAAAACCAACTTCACGCCAGGTGGTTGGATTGATTTTACTATCCACTAAAGGACGCTCCACTCCGTTAAATGTAGTTGGTTCGTGGTATTCATTCACGATGCCCATCGGGATTAAAAGCAAACCTGCCCTGAAATTGATTGATTTGTTGATTTTGTGCTGAAGAAAAGCCTGCTCAACATATACTTCCGAAACATGTTCGAATTCGAGTTCGGTAACAAACTGGGTGCGGTCGCTGAACTGATAACCGAAAAGCATGACCATACGGTGAACATCGAGTTCGCCGTTTCTTCTGTTTTCAGAACTCAATGGCTGGTGATAATGTACTTCACCGTAACCTCCAATGGTGAGTTTGTTACCTGAAGTCAAAAGTTTGTCGGCGATATTCTGGTATTCAGGTTTTGTTTGTTCCTGAGTTTGGGCCTGAGAAAAAACAGTGCCCAATGCCAATGCAGCAGAAAATAAGATTCGTTTCATATACTTTTTAAGTGAGATTTTGTAATGCCAAAAATAGATGTTCTGTTTCGTACCTGAAATCCCTAAAAGTGGGGATATTTCAGAAGAAGTGCATAAAGCCTGAACTGTGTTTATCCGGAACAGGAAATGAAGGTGAAATAGGAAGAACTTTATAAAATCTTTATACAATCGACACAAAACTTTGTAATTCCTTTATGAAATCAGAAGCAACTTTGCAAGCTTAACTTAAACGCTAAAGTTGCGGACATGCTCTTTTCCCTGAATACCCATACGTGGCGACGCAAACAATAAATTTTGAAGGACAGTAAATCAAAATTGCATCAGTAAATGGGTAAAATAGTCAATCTCAAAATTGTTTTTAAAGTAATAAGCAGGATCTTATTTATTCTATCAGCGGCACTATTTGTTTGTACGGGAGTCGCTATAATTTTTTCGGAGAACACATTGCCCTTTATTTTGTCATCGCTGATAAGCCTGGTAATTGGCTTACTTTTCTTCCTTACTACCCGGAATCAATCTGAAGATGTTACCATTCACCGAAAAGACGCCTACCTGACTGTAACTTTATCATGGTTGTTTATCAGTCTGATCGGTTGTTTACCTTATCTTTTTTCAGGTGCCATTCCTTCCTTCGTCAATGCTTTCTTCGAATCGGTTTCCGGCTTTACCACCACTGGTTCATCGATATTGGTGGACATTGAAGTATTGCCAAAATCGATTTTGTTCTGGAGAAGCCTGACCCACTGGATCGGTGGAATTGGAATCATAGTGCTGGTAATCATTATTATGCCAACACTTCAGATTGGCGGATATCATCTTTTCACCCTAGAATCGTCGTTGCAGGAAAAAATTCAACCCAAAATAAAATCGGTAGGAAACAGGTTGTTGCTGATTTACATTATTCTGACTGTTGCCGAAGTCATCTTTCTGCTGGCCGGAAATATGAATCTTTTTGAAAGTGTTTGTCATTCTTTCGGAACCGTTGCCACGGGCGGGTTTTCGCCTAAGAATACGAGTATAATAGCCTATTCTCCTTACATACAATACGTCATAACGATCTTCATGTTTTTGGCCGGAACGAACTTCGTTATTCATTATTATTTATTCAAACGCGAATTCAAAAAAGTAAAAGAGAACGAAGAACTGAAATTCTACGTTCTTGTTGTCTTTACGATAATCGCCATTATTACGGCTTCTTTATACTTTACCATGCAAAAACCGCTGGAAGAATCCTTCAGGGAAGCTTCTTTTCAGGTTGTTTCAATAGTTACCTGCACCGGATTTGCTTCTGCAGATTATTTGTTGTGGCCTACATTTGCCTGGACGATCATTTTCATTTCCATGTTTCTCGGAGGCAGCACAGGCTCAACTGCCGGAGGGATAAAAATGGTCAGGCATTTAATCATGTTGAAAAATATCAGGCGAAATTTCCGTCAGTTGATTTCTCCGAATGCGATACTGCCAATCAGGTTAAATAACAATGTAATAAGCAGTGAAACAAACAGATCGATATTGACTTTTATAGCAGTTTACTTTCTCGTATTTCTGATGGGCAGCATATCGCTTATCCTTATCGGAATTGACGGAACGACTGCCAGCAGTTCTGTGGCTACTTGTATGGCAGGCATTGGGCCGGGAATAGGAACAGTTGGTCCGGTAAGTAATTTTGCTCATTTGCCCGATTTGGGAAAAATGATACTTTCTTTTATGATGCTTGTGGGGCGATTGGAAATTTATACAGTTATTATATTGTTTTCACGGAACTTCTGGGGCAAATAAGGTACTTTATTCCGTATTAATATTTAAAGCAAATCACCTCCGACTGCCTTTTATAAAGATTTTATAGTTACACCATTGATCTTTACAAATCCTTTATAATTTTCTTGACAATTTTGCACAGTCAATAGGATTAACATTTATTATCATGCGTTTTAAAGACTTTCTGTTTATTTTCTCCTTCATTGTAATATTTGTGGGAGCGTCTTTATTGTTGTGCATCCCGTTTTCAATTTATTATCGTGAACCGCAGTACCCATTTTATATATCTGCCCTGGCATTACTGGTTTCGGGCTTTTTATTGTACGCTGTTTCAGGAAAGAAAACTGTCAGCATAAAAACGAACAGGGAACGTGTTATTCTAATAACTATATCATGGGTCATACTAATACTGGCTGGTACGTTGCCCTACCTTGTAAGCAAAACCATCTCTTCATTGGTCGATGTCTTTTTCGAAACGGTATCGGGTATGACCTCAACAGGTTCGACAGTTATCACAAATGTTGAAAATTTCCCAAAATCCATCCTTCTATGGCGTAGCCTTACCCACTGGATAGGAGGCCTGGCCACGGTCATTGGTTTATTTACCATTCTGCCTTCATTGAACATTGGAGGATATGATCTTTTTGGAATAAAAGAAAAAACTGCGACAAAGTGGAGATCCATGATTATACAGGTGGTTATGATATATTGTGCTTTGACATTTGCACAAGTTCTTCTGCTATTCTTAGGGGGAATGAACCTTTTTGAAAGCTTGTGCCATAGCTTCGGAACTGTATCAACAGGTTCTTTCTCGCCAAAAAACGACAGCATTACTGGGTATTCGCCTTACCTTCAATATACAATGGCCCTTTTTATGTTTTTATCCGGTTTCAGTTATGTGATTTATTACCTGGCAATTACAGGTAAGCTCAAAAAGGCAATAATCATAGAAGAAAACAGGATCTATTTCATAGTAGTTGCAACTATTTCAGTACTAATTACAGGAATATTATATTTCAATGTTGGTAAAGTGTTTGGTACGGCGTTTCGGGAAAGTGTTTTTCAGGTTGTCTCATTTGTTTCTTCTTCGGGATATTACACCACCAATTATTTGAAGTGGCCAAGCCATATCCTGCCATTGGTGTATTTGTTAATCTTTATTGGTGGTTCTACAGGTTCGGCAAGCGGGGGCATAAAAATGTCACGGTTTTTAATACTTCTGAAGAATTTAAGGCAGCAATTTAAAATTCCGGCCTTGGCTCCTAATTCATTCACTGTAAAATACAACAAAAAAGAAATCGATGAAAATATCAATGTCTCGATATTGACTTTTATTACTGTTTTTGGATTTCTGTTTGTGATTGGTACCATTTCCCTTTCTTTTTTCGGAACCGAACTTGAAAAGTGTGTTTTCTTAGCTATTTCAGCATTGTCAAATTTTGGCCATCATGTGGGCCTGTCAGATTTTCCGGACGCAGGGAAAATTATTTTGAGTTTCCTGATGATTTTAGGTCGCTTGGAAATTTATCCCTTGTTACTCCTCTTTGTTCCATTATTTTACAATACACCCGGGAATATCACCGAGAAAATATCAGAACGTGAATAGTAAAACATTTATAATAGTTTTAAAGCAAATCGGGAGCCTGCTAATATTATTGGGTTTAATAGTGGGCATTCCGACTATAGTCTCCATTATTTATTCGGAGTGGTATTCGGCAGTAGGTTTTTTGTTGGCTGCATTGGTAACTTCGGGTGCAGGTTATGCTATCCAGCGCTTATTTTATTGTGCCGAAGAACCACAATACAATCATGCACTTGTCATTGCAGCTTCGGGTTGGCTGGCAATTACCATGATGGGGGGATTGCCATTTTTTATCATCGAACACGGTAAAATTGATAAAGTTTAACGGGAGATTGATGTTGCCTGCTGACATGAACGAAGAATTTACCAAAGCAGCCTCAATGGCAATTATGTTTTTTTTGCTCATACTTGGTTCCTCGCTGATAACTACTATTTTCATGGGAAATGATTTTACCTTTGCCGATGCATTGTTTGAATCAGCTTCGGCACAAGCTACCGTAGGTTTATCGTCGGGAATTACCGACCCCTCGATGTCACCGGTTCTGGAAATGGTTTACATTTTCCAAATGTGGGCCGGGCGGTTAGAAGTAATACCGGTATTTGCAATGATCAGAGCCCTATTTTTTGGCACAAGCCCAAGGATCATGTAATTTGTTTTTCCTATAACGTTTTGTATTGGTAATAAAAAAAATGAAAATAGATATTTGTTGTAATTGCATACTCACCCCGTCGCATCTGCGATGCTCTCCCCCTCTCTTTAAAAAAGAGAGGGGGGAAGGCCGCCTGCGGACTTCGGGGTGAGTTGTGAATATTGACTATCTTTTATTTTTGGGATGTTATGAACGAAAAAGGAATTATAAAACACACGTACTTTCCTGATTTTAATTCAAGGATTAAACACTACGTACTGGCTTTTGTGGTTATTGGCGTTACAACCTTAATATGCACCCCGCTTGCCAATACCGAGAGTTACCATGTCGTTTCGTTCATATTGCTCTTTATCGTTTCCATACTTGCCACCTTTATGGGAATTGGCCCTGTGTTAATGGTTTCGACCCTGAGCGCCCTGGTATGGAACTTTTTTTTCATTCCTCCCCATTATACTTTTCACATCGATAAAGCGGAGGATCTGCTCATGTTCGGCATGTTTTTCATTATAGCGCTGGTTAACGGGGTGTTAACAACCAAAGTGCGCCGTCAGGAAAGATTGGCGCGTGAACGGGAAGAACGCACCAACGCCTTGTTTCAGCTTACAAGGGAACTCTCGAAGGCCAGCGGGATAGATGAAGTATTGGCAGTTGCTATTGAAGGTATAAAAAATCATTTTCGTACCGATCCGTTTTTTATCCTGCAAGACGGGAACAATATCCTTCATTCGTCGGGGCGTTTGCAAAAGGAGAAAAAACTCACTCAAAAAGAATACAGCGTGGCCGAATGGGTATTTACGCATTCGCGAAAAGCAGGTAAATTCACGGATGACTCACCTTCAGTAGAATATACATTTTTCCCCATGAATGGTACCCGCTTAAATCCGGGCGTTGTGGCGGTAAAACTCGAACAACTATTTTCGGGCGACCAAAAAGCATTTTGGGATACGTTCCTGACACAAATTTCGAATGCTCTGGAACGTGAATTTCTGGGTGAATTGGCTCAGAAAGCCCGCTTTCTGGTCGAATCGGATAGATTGTACAAAACCTTGTTTAATTCCATATCGCATGAGTTACGGATTCCGGTAGCAACTATTATGGGAGCTTCCGATTCTTTACTGAATTCGCCACATCCGGGAAATGTACAATCAGCTTTGTTCAACGAAATTTTCACCGCTACATTGCGCCTGAACAGGCTGATAGAAAACCTGCTAAACATGTCGCGGCTCGAAAGCGGGCAAATTTCTGTCAGGTTAGATTGGTACGATATGAACGATCTGGTGAATAAAGTAGCCGAAGATTTGAAGGATGAATTAAAATCATTTTCGCTTTTGGTGTCGATACCCGACGAAATGCCGCTGGTTAAAATTGATTACGGTTTGATGGAGCAGGTTTTGTACAATTTGATTTTTAACGCGACGCAATATGCACCGGTTAATTCAAACATTGATCTGTGTATCCTTCACGATAACGGGGAAGTAATTATTCAGGTAAAAGACCATGGCCCCGGATTTCCGGAAGAAGTGATGGGAAATGTATTTAAAAAGTTTTTCAGGGTTGATACCAGTAAAACTGGCGGATTAGGATTGGGCCTTTCTATTGTAAAGGGATTTGTTGAAGCCCACAAAGGCACCGTTACCGTAGGGAACAGAAAAAACGGGGGATCGGAGTTCACCATCAGGATACCTACAGAAAATCCGGATATTAAAAATCTACAACTCGATAGCGAATGAACGAAATTGAAACCATACTGATTATTGACGATGAATTGCAGATCCGTCGGCTGCTTGAAATTACACTTTCAGCCAACGGGTATAAAATTCTTCAGGCCGGAAATGGCAAAGATGGCTTGGTTGATGCGGCCACCTATCATCCTTCGTTAATCATCCTTGACCTTGGATTGCCTGATATTGATGGTCAGGAAATTCTGAAAAAGCTGCGCGAATGGTTTTTCAAACCGATCATTATTTTATCGGTGCGAAGTTCGGAAGAAGACATCATCAAAGCTTTGGACAATGGGGCAAATGATTACCTGACGAAGCCTTTCCGGAGTGGCGAATTACTTGCCCGGATACGCGCTGCGATCAGGGCCGGAGAGAAAAAAAATGATGCCCCGATTTTAGAATTTGGGTCGCTGAGCATTGACATGATCAACCATGTTGCCCGAAAAAACAAAGAGATTTTAAAGCTGACAACTACCGAATTCTCATTGCTTTGTTTGCTGGCAAAAAACCAGGGTCGCGTGCTTACCCATCAGTATATTCTGAAAGAAGTTTGGGGATATGGATACCTCGAACAAACACAATACCTGCGGGTTTTTGTGGCCCAACTCCGAAAAAAAATTGAAGACAATCCTTCGAAACCTACTCTGCTGATTACTGAATCAGGTATTGGTTATCGGTTTGGAGATTAAGCAAATAAAATAGTATATTTATTTCAAATATAATATTCACTCCCATGAAACGATATTCATCTTATCTGCTTACCATACTAAGGATATTGATTGGCTGGCATTTTCTTTACGAAGGTATTTCAAAGCTAATCAACCCCGACTGGAGCGCTGAATTTTACCTGCTTGGATCAAAATGGATTTTTGCAGGATTGTTTCACTGGATGGCTTCGTCGCCGGATCTGTTGAAAGTGATCGATTTTTTAAATATCTGGGGACTTATTCTAATCGGATTGTCTTTATTTATCGGGTTGTTCGTACGCTGGTCTTCGGTGGCCGGGGCACTCCTGCTTTTTTTCTATTTTGTCGCTTACCCTCCAATCCCGGGATATACCTTTGGGGTCGTTGCTGAAGGAAATTACCAGTGGGTTGACAAAAACCTGATTGAATTATTTATCCTGATTGTTTTTATAACACTGCCAACCGAATATTTTTTCGGAGCCGACCGGTGGATAAAACACTGGAAGGAAGAGAAACCAAATGCACCAATACCGAAGTCAGGGGAGGAAGACGGGATTTCAAGCAAACGTCGCGAATTTCTGCGTGATATGATCAGTGTACCTTTCCTGGGAGCATTTGCATATGTTCTGTACAAAAAAAGGAAATGGGATAGTTTTGAAAAGAAATTTCTGACCGAAAAGACAGATGCAATCTCTGCGGCTACATTAAAAAGTTTTCAGTTTACTTCGCTTGAAGACCTGAAAGGAACCATACCGAAAGGAAAAATCGGCGAATTTGAACTTAGCCGGCTGATCATGGGAGGCAACCTGATTGGGGGATGGTCTCATGCACGCGACCTGATCTACGTGGATAAACTGATTAAGATGTATCATACCGATGAACGTGTAATAATGACCCTGCAGCTTGCAGAAAAATGCGGTATAAATGCCATCATCTCCAATCCGCAGCAAATCAGGGTCCTGAACAAATACCGGCACGAAACTGGCGGTAAGATGAAGTTTATTTCGGATTGTGGCGCCGGTAAAAATTTTCAGGAAGGCATTGAAGTGTCGATCAAAGGTGGAGCGGCTGCTTTGTACAGTCACGGCGGAATTTCCGACTCCCGTATTTTTAAGAATGATTTATCATTTTTTGATGAACTTGTTAAAGGTATTGAATTAATCCGTAGTTACGGCAAACCGGCAGGTATCGGGGCTCACCGGATTGAGACGATAAAAGCATGCGTGGAACATGGTATCAAACCCGACTTTTGGGTGAAAACACTTCATTCACATGATTATTGGTCAGCACAGGTTGACCTTGAACGGAAGGACGTTCCGGAACCCGGGTGGAAAGACAATATTTTTTGCGCCAAACCGCAGGAAACAATTGATTTTATGAGCCGTCTGGAAGAGCCCTGGATTGCATTCAAAATCCTGGCAGCCGGAGCTTTAAAGCCTGAAACAGGATTCAAATATGCCTTTGATAATGGTGCGGATTTCATTTGTGTTGGCATGTATGACTTCCAGATCGTTGAGGATGTTAATATTGCATTGGATTGTCTGGCCGGAGTTAACCGTTCACGACCCTGGAGAGGGTAAATTTAATCAGAGATCAGGGAGCCCCAGGAATTCAACTGATAACATATTGATCTGGCGGATAATGAGTTGATAGGCAAACAACAGCCTGAATTTATTTATTCTTTCTCATTGTTGATCCAAATAACCTTTTGCTCCGGGGTATGATCTTGTCCTATTATATCACGATACAAATCAGGTTTTCTTGCATTTATATACCGGTAACCACCCGCCTGAGTGAGTTTCTCTGATGTTAAAACAGCAGACACAATATCATCCCCCAGTGTCCGGCATTCAGCAAGGATATCTCCAAACGGGTCAATAATCATGGAACAACCATTTTTTAACTGGTCGTCATCCATTCCAATTGGGTTTGAGAAAATAACATAGATAGCATTGTCATAAGCTCTTGCCGGCAGCCATTTCATCAGCCACTCCCGTCCCTTCATCCCGTCAAATTCCAATCGCAACGAAGTTGGATCATTTTCCCGGTTTTCCCAAAGTTTTGGATCTACAAAACCTGCACCGGGTCGGGTTGACGGCGTACACATAGTTACATGTGGCATAAAAATAATATCCGCTCCCAAAAGTCTTGTTGCCCTGACATTTTCAATGACATTATTATCATAGCAGATCAATATTCCGCACTTCCACCCATTAAGGTCGAAAACGCAATATTGATTCCCTGCTGTCAGATATGGGTTGATGAATGGATGTATTTTTCGGTATTTTGCAACTAAACCATTCTTATCAACACAAACATATGCTTTGAATATATTATCATCTTCGTCTTTTTCAAAAAGCCCTGCAAGGATTGCTACATCATTATTCCCTGCTATTTCTGTCAGTTTAATAATACTGTCTCCTTCAGGGATGAATTCTGCCAGTTCAATCATTTGCTTTTTTGAAAGATGACGTGCAAAGGTGTATCCTGTAATTGAACATTCATGAAAAGCAATAACCTTTGAACCTTCAGCTGCAGCTTTCTTTGTAAGCTTTTCAATAACAGAAAGATTATAGGCTTTATCCCCGTTTCTGTTTTCAAATTGTGCTGTTGAAATTTTTAGTTTGTCCATTGTATCTCCCTTTTGAAATTGATGCAAACGTTTACTTTTCTGACAAAATCATCCATATACACCTCATTTTACCTGTGTATTGTCAGTCGTCAACCTTTATTTTTTAAATATAAAAAG
>DAITNH010000205.1:0-10159 GCA_036834745.1 Prolixibacteraceae bacterium | reverse complement strand
ATGAAAAGGAGTTGATCGGCCTGATTCAGGAAGAACACCTGAAATACATGGGTTCAATTGTGCTTGGACTGAACGATGCGCTGGTTGAAATTTTGGGAACACTGGCCGGCTTGACATTCGCACTTCAAAATACCAAACTGGTCGCATTGGCCGGAATCATTACCGGCATAGCAGGCGCTTTGTCGATGTCGTCGTCAGAATATTTATCGAACAGGGCAGAAGGCAAAAACGATATGGCCATTAAATCGGCAGTATTTACCGGAATCGCATATGTAATTGCAGTAATCTTTCTGGTTGCGCCTTTCCTGATTTTCACTTCCGTGTTCGTTGCATTGCTGGTTGCGTTGTTCGATTCAATCCTGATTGTTTTTCTTTTTACTTATTACATTTCCGTAGCCAACGATCAGCCATTCCGGAAACGATTTACCGAAATGGTCGTTTTGAGTACAGTCGTTGGCCTCATTTCTTTCGGATTAGGTTATGTGGTAAGGATCTTCTTTGGAATTGAAGTGTAGAAAAAATGGAGAAGGTGAGAAAGTGAGAAGATGAGAAAATTTCAATTAATAACTTGATTTTGAAACCTGGAACTAATTTGTCGTGAGCAAATACTTATTAAATCTTATCCAGCAAGGCGAGCATCAGACGCAGGATTTTAAATACTGCATCAGCGACTCGAAAAAGATTGCACGGTCGTTGGTGGCTTTTGCCAATACCGATGGCGGAAGGCTGCTCATTGGTGTAAAAGACAACGGTAACATTGCCGGTGTGCGGTCGGAGGAGGAATATTACATGGTGGAAGCTGCTGCCCGCATTTATTCTAAGCCGATGATCGATTTTACCACGAAGCAACATTTCATCGACGGGAAAACGGTGTTGGAAGTGATGATAAAACCAAGTTCCGACAAACCTCATTATGCAGTGGACGAAAATGGCAAATGGTGGGCCTATTTCCGGAAAGACGATGAAAACAGGCTGGCCAACAAAGTCATGCTCGAAGTTTGGAAGAAGCAAAAAAGTACGGATGGAATCATGATCAATTATTCCGATAGTGAAAAAATACTGCTCGATTATCTCGAAAATCACGAAAAAATTTCGGTCAGCAAATTCGCCCGCATTGCTCACTTAACCTACAAACAGGCGGAGCAGATCATCATTAATTTCAGGGCGCTGGATATTCTGCAGGATTGCGTTGGCGATACCCGAATTGATTACTCCATAAACGAAGCATTCGACCGGCAAAAATGGGACAACCGGTAAGCCGATCGTCCCCAATTCGATTAAAGCTCCAGTTTCAACTTGTTAAGCTCGTCGTTGATAAAGCTAATTTCTTCAGAACTCAGTTTCAGATCGGCTGCTTTTGCATTCTGAGCAGCCTGTGCCGCATTTCGGGCGCCAACCAAAGCAATGGTAATTCCGGGTTGGCTGATTGTCCAGCTAATAACCAGTTGGCTAAGAGTTGCATTCTTTCTATCGGCCAGTGGTTTTATTTTTTCAAGAAAAGCATTTGTCAACTCTATATTTTTATCCGAATAATAAGGCAAGTCGGCTCGTGTATCACCTTCTGCAAACTGATGTCCCGGTTTTAATTTTCCGGAAAGCACTCCCCGCTGCAATGGGCTGTAAGCAAGCACCGATTTATTGTTTTCGATCAGGTAAGGTACGAGTTCCTGTTCGATTCCCCGGTTGAGCATGCTGTACGAAACCTGGTCTGAAACCAGATCGATATATTTTGCAGCCTCTTGCATCAGCGACACATCGTAATTGCAAACGCCGGCATAACGCACTTTTCCTTCTTTTATCAACCGGGCAACAGCTTCCATTGTTTCCTGAACAGGTGTTGTCGGATCGGCCCAGTGAATCTGGTAAAGATCAATGTAATCGGTTCCAAGTAGCCGCAAACTGTTTTCACATTCCCTGATAATGCCATCCTTTCCGGCATATCTGTATATATCAATCGGTTTGCCTTCGTTATTCTTGCTGTGAAAGAAGAATTCCCCCTTTGTTCCGCTCCAGCCCAACCCGAATTTTGTCAGTATCTGAACCTTATCGCGCGGAATGCCTTTTAAGGCTTCCCCAACAATTTCTTCACTTGTTCCCTGTCCGTAAGCCGGTGCAGTATCGATAGAGGTCACTCCGCAATCGTAGGAAGCCTGTATTGCTTTTACCGATTCTTTTCGTTCAGTTCCGCCCCACATCCAGCCTCCGGCGGCCCATGCGCCAAATGTAACCACTGATAAATTTAAATCTGATTGTCCCAAATTTCTGTATTCCATGATTCGTTATTTTAGGTTTTTTTCTTTTTTAAATACGGGAATTTCGATGTAAAAGGTCGTCCCCTTCTCTATTTCAGTTTCATACCATACTTTCCCGCCAAAATTATTGACAATATTTTTCACGATCGATAGCCCAAGGCCCATCCCGCTGGTTTTGGTGGTGAAATTAGGCTCGAACATGTGTCCAATCGCTTCTTCGCTAATTCCTGATCCATTGTCGCTGATGGCAATAAGTGCAACCGATTCATCCTTTTTTACCGCAATGCGTATTTCCCCATTTTTATCGTTCGGGATCGCCTGAATGGAGTTTTTTATCAGGTTAAGAAATGCCCTTGAAAGTTGTTCTTTATCAGCAAAGATGCGGACTTCTTTCAGGTTGTTCATCTCAAATGAAAAGCGAAGGTTTTCGTTGGGTTCAAACAGGTCACATACATTCCGAAGTATTTCAAGAAGGTCAAAAACTTCATTTTTCGCTTTTGGTATTTGGGCGAAATTCGAAAATTCGGTCGCAATTCCTGAAAGTGTGTCAATTTGTTCGATAAGGTTTTTGGTGACGCGCTCAAAAAAGTCATCGTAATGTTCCCTGCCCTCAGCCTTTGCCCGCTGCAAATACTGAATGTTCAGTTTCATTGGGGTAAGCGGGTTTTTAATTTCGTGGGCGACCTGTTTGGCCATTTCGCGCCAGGCCGATTCGCGTTCCGATTTGGCCAGCAACTCGGCACTTTCGGCCAACTCTTCAACTTTGTGGTTGTATTCCCTTACCAGCGCTCCAATTTCGTCTTCGGCCTCATAATTAATCTGTTCGTTCTTTTTTCCGAGTTGGATTCCTTTTAGTTTTTCACGGATCAGGCTCAATGGCAAAGTGATTTTGTTCGATAAAATAACCGCCACGATCACACTGGCAAGAAACAAAATGAGGTAAAGGTTGATAAATGCAACCACGAAAGTTGAAATTCCCTGTTTCAGTTCATCCTCCCGTGTAAAATAAGGTAAATTCAGGTATGCCAGATAATCGCCACGGTTGTTCATAATGGGTTCGTAAGCCGAAAGGTACGAGAGGTTCCCGATTTTTTCGGGCTGAAAATAGTTGAGCTGGTACTTTTCCGACAATTCATAAAATGCCTTTGCATTAATTCTTTCGGAGGTAATGCCTTTGCGAAATATTTCAGGTCGCGATGAAACCAGCAGTTCGCCGTTTACATCGTAAATATTGATGTCTGTCCTGAATATATTGGATAATTTATACAGTTCGATGAAAAGCCATTGCTGCAATTCAGGAGTTATTGAACTTACATTAACCAGCATATTGTCGATTTCGACTGAAATTGAGGACATTTTTTCCTGAAGATCGGTTTGGTGCCTGATTTTGTATTCCTGAAGGTTGTAATAGATGGTACCGGTGGCCACAAAAATGAGCGAAATCAAAACCACCGAAATAATCGCAGCCTGAATCCTGAAGCGCAAATCGTTCGGAATCATCAGCCTCCGAAAGGATGGATTGCCCACGAGCGCGATGAACAAAACAAATACAAAGAAGAAGACAAATATGTATGGAAACGAAATAAGGTAATCGACCAACCCAACCGATCGTTTACTGACAATGATATGGTTTATTTTGTCGTAACTGTATATAACATGGTCGTAACCATCCCATTGTCTGAATTCAAATTCAGAATCCGGTTTTTCGAGGTTGTATGCCTGATAATAGTAATTGTAATTGTACTCGCCCGACCGGTTCACGAGTTCTTCATCAAAATATTTGGCATACGAGAGGTATTTGTACCTGAATGGTTTGATGAGCGTCCTGTCCATCAGCAATTCAGGGAATCCGATGCCTTCAGAAATGGTTTTCGAATTCAGTTCAATGTAAACCGAAATTCCGTTTGAATCGTCACCCAACGGATAATAAAGCCGTCCTAAATACGAAACCTTACCGTTCATGTTGTTCATGAAATAAAAGCTGCTTCCTGGAAGCTTAATTCCTGAAGTAGAAATCATTTTTTCGAAGAACGGTAAACATGGTTCTGAAATGTTTTCAGGCTGAATTAAAACACTGTCGTTACCGGCGCAGAAGGTAAACTGAATATCGTATTTCCTGAAATAGCCATCAAAATAGTTCCGGTTGAGGTAGTTTTCCAGATCCTTATATGGCGGTACCAATAGCTTGTGAATGATCGAATCAATATTGAATTGGTTCTGCATATTATTTAAGAAAACTTCGGCAACAGGATCCTGTTCCGAACTTAAATTAACAGCCATAAGTTTTTGTATCTGAATATCGCGTTTTTCAATGGTTTTATAAACAACACCCAAAGTAGTAATTGAAAATAACGAAATAAACAAAATGGCATACGAAAGCGAAAATTTTGGAATATGCATTTTCTTTACCTGGCTTTGAAGCAAATTGACAGCAAAAAACAATGTCAAAAGATATAATTCGCCGGAATTATAAATAAAGCATAGTAATATAGAAATTGGCAATGCAAGCAAATGGAAATTCCGAAAGTACTTCTTGTTGACAAGGTTCTCCGATCTTTCAATAATTTTCAGGTTGATCAGGAAAACAGAAAAAAGCAACATCGCGATGGCCAGATAGCTGCTTATACTGAAAAGGTCGATGTCGGTAATCCGGTTTAATTTATACGTAATGTTGCTGTTACCAATCAAATTCCCAATCATCAATCCCACTATCTGATAAAGCGAACCAGCAAAAATGAACGAAGGAATGACCATTTGTTTTCCGAATTTTCCATGTAGCTTAAATTCCCTGACAAAAACCAGGCTCCAGAAAAAGAACAAAACTGTTATCAGAAAAAAATCGCCCAACGATGGTAGCCATGTTGACACTGCGTAATATTTGGGGCTAAAAATCTCCAAATGGTTCAATAAGGCCGGAATTCCGAAAATGATATGGATCCAGTACAGCACAAAAAGAACAACAAATAGCAGTAGCATTTTTGTCACAAAATTCTCTTCGCGGTAATCCTCCATTTTCCGGTAAAGAGCCAGAAGCAGGAATAATAATCCAAGCAAATACAAAAAAGCCGTAAAATAAAGCTGCGATGCATTAACCAATAATTTTCCGGTTGGCATCACAGAGAAAAGATATTGATTGGTCAGATCGGCAATCTCGTATGAATTTTTGCTTTTTTCGGGAGTAATTTGAAAATCGGATGGTAGTTCGAACGGCTCAATAAAGTTATTTGTCAGGAACTGATTTTCGTACGCGTAGTTGTTTTTTATGTGAATAAGCCCAATCAGATGAAAATCGCCCACAAGTCTTTTCTGTGCCTCGAATATTCCGTTTGGCAAAATTACCAGTCCGTTTCTCCCCGTAAATTTCGAGAGCAAATTCGGAAAAGAAAAATGGTTGCTCGACCAGTAAACCATTTTCTGATTTTGGAAGATAACAAAGCCAAGCCCTTCGCTTTCAAAAAGCTCGTTCAGGTCAGAAAAAATAGTGGCATAATTTTCGGAAGTCGGATTGTCGGACATTCTTTTCTCCGCATTGTTCAGGTATCCCGAAAGTTTTAGTTCCTGCCTGTGCAAAGTATGCTGAAAAGCCTGAATGAGCTTTTTTTCAGGCTGATGCTTTAAAGTCTGGTGTTCCTGAACGGCTGCCAGCAAAAAGAACAGGATCGAAAGGACAGGGAATAAATATTTTCGGAATTCCTTCATGTCACAAAATAATTAAATTTACGGTTCAAGCCCGAATTTCGCCGGAATAAATTTATTGATGATGGTAAGGTTCTCCTTTCAGAATGGTTAAAGCGCGGTACAATTGTTCCGCAAAAATGAGTCTGACCATTTGATGCGAAAAAGTCATTTTTGACAAACTTATCTTCCCGATTGCCCTTGAATAAACATTCCCTGAAAATCCATAAGGACCGCCAATTACAAAAACCAGCCGTTTTATTCCTGAAAGCATTTTTTTCTCCAAAAACCGTGCAAAATCAACTGACGATACTTCAATGCCATTTTCATCGAGCAGGAATAATTCGTCGGACGGAAGGATTTGCTGCAAAATCAGCTCCCCTTCTTTATCCTTTTGCTGTTCTTCGCTCAGGTTTTTGGCATTTTTAATATCCGGAATCACCTTCATTTCAAACTGAATATAATGAGGTACCCGTTTTAAAAATATTTCCAATCCTTTTTGGAGATAGGCTTCGTCTGTTTTTCCAATTACAAGAAGGCTGATTTTCATCCGATTTTTGTTACTTTTGCAAAGGTATTTGTTTAATGAAAAAATTGCACGGTTTTTGGTAATGTTTCACGCTGAAAGAAGTCTGAACAAAAATTATTAAAATGAAGAATTTAAAATTTAAGCTGATATTATTGCTTTTTGGTCTGTTTGCAACTGTTTACCAGTCGTTTTCACAAATTCCTGACGAAATTGTTTTGAGCATACAGAGTGGAAATGACGTAATGTTGGCAAGCTATTTTAATCAGAATGTTGAGTTGGTTGTTGAATCACACGACGATGTTTTCAGTAAATCGCAGGCCCAGCAAATTGTTGCCGAGTTCTTCAAAGCCAACAAACCCAAACAATTCAGCATTATTCATCAGGGAGGAAAAGACGGCGCACGTTATGCAATCGGAAGTTTAGTTGCCAATACCGGCACTTTCCGGGTTTACTTTCTGTTAAAAAACAAAGACAACAACTCTTACATTCACCAGTTAAGAATTGAAAAACAGGGTTAATGCCTGAAAGAATCATAAAGAAGTTAATTAGCCTATGGGAACGAATTCTGGAAAAGGCAAAAAAGATAACCTTTCCGGGGTTTGACGAAATGCCTCTTTATGATGTGATGGTATTTTTCTGGCGCAGCATAGTCGATGGTTCGCTTACAACCCGTGCTTCTGCCATATCATTCAGTTTTTTCATGGCTTTATTCCCTGCCATTATATTTCTTTTCACACTCATTCCATACATTCCGATCGATAATTTTCAGGTAGAATTGTTTTTGCTTATCAAGGACGTGGTACCGGAGACTGCCTTTTTGGCCATCGAAGAAACAGTTCAGGATATACTTACACAGCAACGCGGCGATTTACTTTCTATTGGTTTTTTTATGGCACTCATTTTTGCAACCAATGGATTGGCCTCAATGATGGGTGCATTTGATGCCTCACTGCATACTTTTGAACGACGTACCTGGTGGGGGCAACACCTTATCGCTTTAGTCCTGCTGGTAATACTATCTTTTCTCATTACCATTGCAATTGGTTTGATTACTTTCGGACAGCATTTCATCAACTATCTGGTTGCCAATGGTTTTCTTCGAGATAATTTTACTATTTATACTTTGATAATCGGCAAGTGGCTGGTGATTTTGTTTTTGTTCTTCATGGCCAATTCTTTTTTGTATTATTTAGCTCCTGCAAAAAAGACAAAATGGAGATTTATCTCTGCGGGAGGCACACTTTCGACTATCCTGAGTGTTATAACATTTATCGTATTTTCTTATTATATCAATCGTTTCGGGCAATACAACAAATTGTACGGATCTATAGGAACTTTGCTGGTAATTATGCTTCTGATGTATTTTCTTTCGCTGATACTTTTGATTGGATTCGAATTAAATGCAAGCATTAATGAAGCAGTAAAACATTCCAGGAGAGAACATTTTCACAAGCCGCCTCCTATTTCCCCATCCTGAACAAGATTTCTTTTTCCTCTTTGGTGAGTGAGCCATATCCTGATTTACTGATCTTCTCCAGAATTTCGTTCATCCGGACCTGATCCAGATTCTTTTTGCGGTTGTATTCAATATCGTTTTCAGGTTTCCGGTAACAAACCTTTACTTTCGGTTTAGCGCTGAATTGTTTTTTCAAACTATTCAGCAGCCAGCCAACCCCTTTTGCCGGATCAATTCCTCTCCGCAACTGAAGCACATAAATCACACCCCATGCAGCGCCGCCCAAATGTGCCAGATTGCCTCCGGCATTGCTCGATGAAATGCCAATTACATACATCAACACAGAAAAGAGTGCAATGTATTTCATCTTTACCGGCCCGATAAACATGAGATGTATTGTGTGATTAGGAGCATGCATGGCCAGTGCCGTGATAATGGCAATTACGGAAGCTGAAGCGCCCAATAGTCTCGAGTCAGCCACCATCCCGGCGAAAACAGGAAAAGAATTGTACCCTAAAACATAAAACAAACCTCCGAATATTCCTCCAAGAAGGTAGATGGCAATCAGTTTTCCCTGATCGAAATAGCCAAGAAATATTTGCCCCATCCAATACAACCAAAGCAGGTTGAACAGGATGTGAAGAAAATCGAAATGGAGGAACATATAGGTGATCAATGTCCAGGGCCTGCTTACAAGCAAATTAAAATCAGAAGGCAAAGCGAGCCAGTCAAGAAATGGAAATTCAACCCCTGCCAAAAAATAAAATACATTGACGATACGGATCACCAAAAACAAACCCAAATTGATGTAAATGAGCCGGGTCAAGGCCGATCCTTCCCTGAATGATTCTTTTATTTCGTCCCAAAGGTTCATGATTAATAAAAATGTTTGGTGTTTTTGTTCCAGTATTTAATCATGAAAAAGCCAAAGAGCATTCCACCAAGATGGGCAAAATGGGCAATATTACTTCCTGATTGGGTAAGTCCAAGGTAAAGTTCGATGGCTCCGTAACCCATCACAAAATATTTGGCCTTGATTGGTATTGGCGGAAAAAGCAGCATCAACTGAGTATTGGGAAACAACATTCCAAATCCGAGAAGAATACCAAAAACTGCACCCGATGCTCCAACTGTCGGAATATTCAGGAGAAGGTTTAGCTTGCCTGAAAGTGGATCGGAGAAATTTTTTCCCTGATTAAATATTTCGGTACCCTGAGTCATTACCATTTCGACGGCCTCGGGTGTCATTTTGGAGGCAACATTCTGAAATTCTATGAAATTTACAAAAGTGTGAAGCGCTGCAGCTCCCAATCCGGTGACAAAATAGTAGATAAAAAAACGTTTCGGTCCCCATACACTTTCGAGTACCCGACCGAACATCCAGAGTGCAAACATGTTGAACAGAAGATGGGTAAATCCGCCATGCATAAACATGTGTGTCACGAGTTGATATGGCCTGAATTCAGGTGACTGAAAATAGTGCAGTCCTAAAATGCCGGCAAGGTCAACTCCACGCATGCTTAAAATGTATGTTGCAAGAAGCATGATAACATTGATGATAATCAGGTTTTTAACAACCGGAGGTATGGCACCGAACCCAGTTCTGGTATTTTGCATCATATTCTGTTTTTTTATACTATAATTTAATTTCAGGAAACTCGATACCCGCTACTCAAGATTCGCACCAACCTGAAACTTCCACGGCCAAAGTAGTAATTTTCTGTTTTGGTTCAACTATTCCGTCAAAATGTCATTTCAGGAGTTTTTCAAAATCATCCAATGGCATGATGGACAATATCTTCTTTCCTTTTGGCGAAAAATTGGGCGTCTTGCAGGCAAACAGGTTATCAATCAATTCGCTTATTTCTGTTGGTTTTAATGCCTGTCCGTATTGAATGGATGACGCCTGTGCCAACGATATCGCAACTGTTTCGCGGGCTTTCTCCTGAAGGTTGACCGGCGAATTTTTAAATTCTTCCAGTAAACTTTCAATAATATCGACCGGCGAAGAGGTATGCAGCACTCCCGGTGTTCCGTTGATAATGAAACTATTCTTGCCAAAATCGCGGACATCAAAACCCAGGGCTCTCAGTTCGGGCAGAATACTTGTCAGCGAAGTTGCATCGGAGGCATTCAGTTCAAAAGTTTCAGGGAAAAGTTGCTGCTGACTGCCCACCTCATGGTTTTCAATCACCTGCATTAGCCGTTCGTACAAAATGCGCTCGTGGGCCCGCTTCTGGTCGATCA
>DAITNH010000204.1:0-10210 GCA_036834745.1 Prolixibacteraceae bacterium | reverse complement strand
CTTTTTCAATCGATCTCTCCAAACACATCAGTATCGAGAAAGGCGCTATCTATCAGGTGGAGATTGGAATGCAAAAAGCTTATTCGGTATATGTATGCGCCGAAAGTCCGGACAAGGAGGAAGTTGAGCTGTACGACAGCAATAACGCGCTGGAAAATGAAAAAGATTATTGGGAGAATCCGGATACCTGGCAAAACGAATACAGTGACCGTTACTACAATTGGCGGTTGCGCGAAAATCCCTGTTCGCGGGCTTATTTCACCAACGACCGGAACATCAAGAGAAATATACTGGTGAGTAACATTGGACTTATTGCAAAAAAAGGAAATGCCAACGACCTTTTGGTGGTTTGCTCCGACATTCAAACGGCGTTGCCATTAAAAGGAGCCAGGCTGGAGGTTTATAATTATCAGTTGCAGGTGATTGGAACGGGAGAATCAAATGAGGAAGGATTTTGCACGATACAGGTAACACAAAAACCATTGATGCTGGTTGCCGAACAAAACGGGCAAAAATCATTTCTGAAATTAAACGATCCCAATGCGTTATCGTTGAGTCAGTTTGATGTTTCAGGCGAGATAATTCAGGAAGGTATTAAAGCATTTATTTATACTGAACGTGGTGTGTGGCGGCCCGGAGATTCCATTTATACTTCGGTTTTTATTGATGACAGATACGCTCCGCTTCCCGATAAACACCCGGTTATTTTCAAATTGGTAAATACCAAAGGACAAATCATTCAGAAACAGATACAAAACTTAGATAACCGACGATTACTAACTTTTAGAACTGCCACTTCTGTAGATGCCGAAACAGGAGCATGGAAAGCAATTGTTTCCATTGGAGGCGCCGAATTCACCAAATATTTGCGCATTGAAACCATTAAACCCAATCGCCTGAAAATCAATTTCACAACCAAAAATGAACTGATCAGGAGTGAGGATCAGCAGGCGACTGCGTTGATTGAATCGAACTGGCTTACCGGAATTAAGGCGCCGGGATTGCGCACGGTTGTTGACCTTAGCTTGAGGGCAGGTCAAACCAAATTCGATCAATTCCCTTTGTTTGGTTTCGATGATGCAACAAAATCCTTTAAATACGAAACCAAGACGCTGATCGACAGCAAATCAGATGCAAACGGCAGCCTGAACATTCCACTTCAACTTGGAACAATTACCGATGCGCCGGGAATGCTGAGTGCCGATTTTACGGTTCGTATTTTCGAACCCGGTGGCGATGCCAGCATCCGTCAGTTCACGAAGAAATATTCTCCGTTCAGCAAGTATGCAGGGCTTTTTATTGCCCGCGCCGACGAAAACAGCGAATACATTAAAGTGGATGAAAATTCAGCAATGAAACTGATTTCCGTCGGTCCTTCAGGAGAAGCCACCACAGACCAGCTTCAACTGATGGTTTACAAAATGGAATGGCGGTGGTGGTGGGAATCATCTGATCAGAATATTGGCAGCTACATTTCACGGAATAACGCCAAACTTGTTTTGTCGAAAACGGTCGATATCAAGTCAAACCCGATTTCAATCGATGGAGCATTCAGTAAGTTGGAGTGGGGGCGCTATTTGGTTGTGGTTCAGTCAACATCTGGCCATACATGCAGCCAAACTGTTTATAACCGACCCGATTACTATTACGAAGACCAGTCTTCAAGTCAGGCCACCATGTTGAGTTTTACTTCGGATAAAAAGAAATACACTGCCGGAGATAATATCCACATTAGCTTTCCGGCTCCTGACAAGGGCAGGGCGCTGATTACCATTGAAAACGGCACCAGCGTGACCGATAAATTTTGGGTAAATACGACTGCCGGAAACAACGATCTGAAGATAAAAGCCACCGAAGCGATGGCTCCCTGCGCCTATATTCACATTAGTCTGATTCAGCCTTTCGGGCAGCGAAACAACGACAATCCAATCCGGATGTACGGCGTAATTCCAATTCCGGTTGAAAATCCTGGTTCCAGATTGTTTCCGGTACTGCAAATTCCCGCCAAGTTCCGACCTGAAAGACAAATCAGCTTTTCGGTGAGCGAAAAAAACGGGAAAGCGATGAATTACACCATTGCCATGGTCGATGAAGGCTTGCTCGATCTGACCGGATTTAATACGCCAGATCCATGGCCCGGAATTTATCAGCGGGAAGCGCTGGGCGTGAAAACCTGGGATTTGTTCGACGATGTGCTGGGCGCTTTTGGCGGAAAGATTGAAAAATTATTTGCCATTGGTGGTGACATGAACCCCGTTGATCCTTCGAAGAACAAGGCCAACCGCTTTAAACCTGTTGTTCGTTTTGCGGGTCCATTCCGCATCGAAAAAGGACAAACGCGCAATCACACGCTTGATATTCCTGCCTACTCCGGATCGGTGAGAACCATGATTATTGCCGGAAATGAAGGTTCCTATGGAAGCGCCGAAAAAACAAGCGTGGTAAAAAGTCCGCTTATGTTACTACCCGTTGCTCCCCGAAGTCTTGGCTTCAACGAAGAAATTACCATTCCGGTATCGGTTTTTGCACAGGATGCTGCACTGAAAAATGTGCGTGTTAAAATCGAATGTTCCGAACATTTCAGTATTCTTTCAGCCAAAGAAACAAGTATAAATTTTACTGAAATTGGTGAAAAAAATATTGAATTCAGAATAAATACTTCGGAAATATCCGGATTTGGAACCATCAGTCTGACGGCTACATCGGGCAATGAATCGACCAAATACGAAATCAATATTCCGGTAAAAACCAAAGAATTACCTATTTCCAGAAATGTTTCCAAACTCCTGAAATCCGGAGAAGAAGCAAGTCATTCGCTGGTTCCGTTCGGAATAAAAGGAAGCAATAAAGCCGTGGTGACTGTCAGCGGACTTCCTTCGGTAAACCTGAATTCACGGTTGAATTACCTGATTCGGTACCCGCACGGATGCACCGAACAGACGATTTCGTCGGTTTTTCCTCAACTCTATCTTTCAGGGATTCAGGAATTGGACCAGGAACAAAAAAGGCAAACGTCGACGAATATTCAGGCGGGAATTTCGAAACTGAAAAAGCACCAGAATACAGATGGTTCGTTTGGTTTCTGGCCGGGAAGTTCGGCAAACGATGAATGGCTGACCAATTATGCCGGACATTTTTTCAGCGAAGCCGAACTGAAAGGGTTCACCATTCCGGCGCAAATGAAGAAAAGCTGGCTGACTTATCAGGCGCGCATGGCTTCCGACTGGAGGGGGACTTTGCCATATCAGAAAGTGGTGCAGGCCTATCGTTTGTACACGCTGGCATTGGCCGACAAACCATCTTTCAGTGCGATGAACCGCTTGCGCGAAGACAAGACCATGCCCACAGCAGGGCGATGGTTTTTGGCCGGAGCTTATGCCGAAGCCGGTCGGCCCGAAGCGGCTTACGAACTGATTGACATGCGGAATACCAGTCCTGCTGAAAATTTCAATGGCTTTACTTATGGCGATCAAACCCGCGACCGTGCCATGTTGCTGCTTTGTATGGTCAGAATGAATGATCAGAACAACATGTTTACGCTTTACGAACACATTGCCAAGAGTTTGAACAGCGAAGAATGGATGAATACGCAAACCACCTCGTTTGCACTGATTGCGGTGAGCAAAACGATGGAAAAGATGAACGCTGACCAGAAAGGATTGTCGTACTTATTGACCATCAACAAAAAAGTAAATGAAAGTATTAAAACATCCACGCTGTTCAGCACCGCTTTAACAACCGAGCTGCCAGCCGAACAACAGGTAAAGATCAAGAATACTTCCTCCGGAACTGTTTTTGTAAATTACTACACCGAAGGAATTCCAAAAGCCGGGCAATCGGTGAAAACAGATCGCAATCTGGAAACCACTGTCAAATTTATCGGCAAGGACAAAACGCCGATCGACATCACCAAACTGGCTCAGGGAACTGATTTTATGGCCGTTGTTCAAATCAGGAATAAATCGATCGAAGATGTTTCCGACTGTGCACTGACTTTTCAGGTTCCGTCGGGCTGGGAAATAAGGAATACCCGCATGTTTAACCAAACTACCTCTGTAAATGAAGATTCGTTTGATTACCGCGACTTCCGCGACGATAAAGTTTGCACTTATTTTGACCTGAATAAAGGACAATCGAAAACCTATCTGGTTATTTTAAATGCGTCGTACCTTGGAAAATATTATTTCCCCAATATCCAGACAGAAGCCATGTACGACAAGAATTATTTGTCGGTGATACCTGGGATGTGGGTGGAGGTGAACAAATAATTCATTCTGTCCGTCAGACTTCGGTGTGAGCTCATCCGTCATATGAATGTGACGGATGAGTTGAAATACTATTTAAACAGCTTCTTCAACTCATCGCCAATCTTTTTTACCGAACCTTTGATTTGTTCGACCGATGCCTTTTTCACTTCCTGTTCAATTTGTGCGCGGGCTTTGCTTAAATCGAGGGAAACTTCTGGTTTGGTTAGCGAGCCTTTCAAAATCACAGAAGCGTCAATCATTTTAATATTTTCCGAGCCTGGCAATATTCCCAAGCCTTTGTTCAGATCTGATCCCAAATCTTCGCGGTTCACCAAAAAGTCCATCGTCAGGTTAATTTCGCGCGCAGCCGACAAACTTCCGTAGATGGTGGTTTGCTGATCGGCTATGTTGGTTTTAAATGGATTAAGCTTTAGCTCGCCATTTTCAAACTGAAATTTAGCAGTAAAATCAGCTATTTTGACATTTTTAAGCTTCTCCTTTTTTATGATTCCACGTATTTGGTCAAAAATAGGTGAATCAATGATCATCAGGTTCAGTGTATTGAAAATCCCATTTCCATTCAAACTGGTGGGCACGATGTTCATCTTTTCGTTCATTATTCCTGAAAGTACAAACTGCGTGGAGAATTTTCCCTGACTACGCGAGGCTATTGGCAGGTATCGCTGGAAAGTAGTGAGCGATTGATAGGCAGTTGGCAAATCGAGGTTTTCCATGTTGAGTTTAAAATCGAACAACGGTTTATTTTGCTTATTACTTGTATATGAACCATTTAAAGCCACCTTACCTTGCAACATTTCCATCGTAAGGTTGGTGAGTTCCAACCGCTGGTCTTTTACCCTGATCAAACCGTTGATATTATTGAGTGACATTTTATCGTAAACAGCTTTTTGAATCGCAGACTGGAAACTTAAATCAAGTTTGTCGGGTACCTGAAATGCCACCACTGAATCAGCCGGAGCGGACGGAGTAGTTTTCACTTCAGTTGTCGGTTCTGCCGCTTTTGTTGTCGGTTCTGCTGCCGGTTTCATGATGTTCGACAACTCAGTAAAATTCATGAAGGCCGATTTCAAATTGAAATTACCTTTCAAAACATCATTCTTGAAAATATAGGCTAAATAATTGCTCACATCTCCCCGAACAGCAAAATCGCTCTGACCGATTTTGCCGTTAAACTGGTCGACAGTAATCTGTTGAGTATTGGCTTTTATTTGTCCCTGACTGATTTCTATTGGTTTGGTCAACTGGGTGCTTTCGATCCTGAAATTTTGAATGGTCGCCTCCCCGTTCGATTTAAACTTTTCGTATTCCTTCTTTTCGATGGAAGACATCCGTCCGGCAATCTGCATTTTCGCTTTCATTATTCCGGTAATATCAAGGCTGTCGATCGGAATGGCCTGTTTCAGCGAGGTAAAATCAATGGTTCCTGCAAAATATGCATCAATATTCGGATCGGTCACCAGTTCGCTCAGGTTCATAGTCAGGTCAACCGGGTTGTTTTTGATCGAAGCGTGTGCTTTTTCTATGTTCACTTTCAGCAGGTTCATATCGCCTTCAGGTTTGGTAATCTGCGCCAAAACCTGAATATCCTGAACACTTTCAGGAAGTTCCTGATATTTAAAACTTGCATTTGTAACTGCCAGGAGCACATCGATAGCCGGATATATTTCGTTGTAATACAATCCTTTCACCGAACCTTTAAATTCAGCAGCACCGGTCATGACAGCTTTTTCAAGATATTTCTGATAATCCGCAGGCACCAAAGCCAATATAGTTGCAAAATCGCTTTTTTCACTCCAAAAAGCCAGATCAAAAAGCATACTGTCGTTCGGCATTGAAAACGAACCGTTCACTTCCAGCGGCAGATTGTTTACCATCAGTTTACCGCGATCAAAAACAAAGTCCATTTTCTCGTAATCAACTTTCAGTAAAGTTTCTGCTTTCAGTTTGGTTTTCGAAATGTACTGAACCGAATCGTATTCAAAAATAAACTCATCAACTTCACCTTTCATATCAAAGGTTGTGAGCGTTCCGGCCACTTCGCCTGTTGAACTCAGGTTCGAGTTTTTCACCCATAATTTCATGGGCATAGCTTTGTCGTTGTATAACAGGTTCAGGTTATTTACCTGAATATCGTTCAGTTTCATTTTAAAAGCGTCATCAGAGCCCGAAACTTCTCCGGAAGTTGCTGACGGTGTTTCCGGCGTTTTGGCAATATCCCAGTTTACTGCTCCTGAAGGATTGACCACCAAACTGATTTTGGGATTGTCAATGTTTAGTATTTTCAGTTCCAAATCTTCGCCCCTGATCATTTCCATCAACGAAATATTGGTGGAGATGGAACTTGCAGAAAGAATTGTGTCGTTTGAGAACTCATTGATCCCAATAACAGTTAATCCCTGAAGTTCCAGTTTTACTTTTGGAAACTCCGAAAAAACTGACAAATTAAATTCTGCAAAATCGACTTTTGCATTGACTTGTTTGTTTATAGTGGTTTTAACCTTTGCTAGCAGTTTGTTCTTATAGAGAAACGGCAAAGCTGCCAGAATTCCAATGACCAAAACAATGATTCCAATTACAATGAATATTTTTTTCATTTCGATGCTGTATTATCAGTTAAAATAAGTTTACGCAAAAGATTCAACGCAGTTTGTGTTGAGCGTATTATATTTCGTTCGCGGTTATGTCTGAAAATATATTTTTCGCTTTTTACTCCTGAAGGTCCGGCAACTGCAATCCAGACCGTTCCGACCGGTTTTTCGGCTGTTCCTCCATCTGGTCCGGCGATTCCGGTAGTTGCAATGGTATAATCAGCATTCAATGCTTTTTGGGCTCCAATGGCCATTGCTTCTGCCACCTGCTGACTGACAGCTCCATGAATTTCAATCATTTCAGCCGGAACATCCAGCAGTTTGATTTTTATTTCGTTGGAATAGGCAATCACGCCACCTTTAAAATAGGCAGAACTTCCTGAATTGGAAGTAATAAAATGGGCAATATTTCCACCGGTACAACTTTCGGCCACAGCCAATGTTTTTGATAACCCAATCAGCATCCTTCCAGTTACCAGTGCCATATTTTCATCATCAAATCCAAATACATTTTCAGGAATAATGGTTAGCAACTCCATAACCTGTTTGTTAATTTCGTCTTCAAGCTTCGCCTGATCAGTTCCGTAAGCGCTCAACCGGAGACGAACAGTTAACGCACTGGGAAGATAGGCTAGTTTAATAAAATCGGGCAAGGCACTCTCCCACTGCTCTATTTTTTCGGCCAGCATCGATTCGGGCAATCCGAGTGTAAGAATTGTTTTATGCACGATAGATTGCATAATTCCAAGTTTTATTAGTCGCGGAAAAACTTCTTCTGTCATGATGGCTTCCATTTCGAAAGGCACGCCCGGCATCGAGACGAAAATAGTTCCGTTGCGCTCGAACCACATTCCTGAAGCTGTTCCAGCCGAATTGTGCAGCACGGTGCAACTGGCAGGCAACAATGCCTGATCGCGGTTCAATTGGTTGATTGTAACGTTTCGTGCAGATAAAAGCGACTCGACATGCTCAAAAACTTCAGGATGATAAACCAATTCTGTTTGAAAATATTCGCAGAGTGTATGTTTGGTAATGTCGTCTTTGGTTGGACCGAGACCTCCTGTAATCAAAACCAGATCAGCATTTTCTTCTGCTTCGGCAAGCGCTTTCATAATGTGATCGTGGTTATCATGAACGGAGGTCACCTGATACACTTCAATGCCATGCAGATTGAGCTGTTGACCCATCCATGCCGAGTTGGTATCTATAATCTGTCCGATTAAAATTTCATCGCCTATTGTAATTAGTTCTGCTTTCATGCGAAATAGTTCAAAGTTTCACCCTTCGATAAACTCAGGGCAAGAGTTTCAAGTTCGTTCCTGATTTTGGGTATTGGTTATTCGATATCTTGTTTGATTTTTAACGCATTCAGCCTTTGTAAAAGGGTAGGGTGCGAATAGTGGAAAAATACATAAACAGGATGTGGGCGCAAGTTGCTCAGGTTTTTTACCGATAATTTTTTTAGTGCCGAAACCATTTCGTTTGTATCAAAGTGTTTCGCTGCAAATGCATCTGCCTGGTATTCATTTCTTCTGGAAAAAATATTCATCGCCAGTCCGGTAACCATTGAAATGGGCGAATACAAAACGCCAAAAGCAATCAATCCGATGTGAAAGCTGGGCGCTGCAACTCCAAGTGCAGCTGATAGAATTGGGTTGCCGACAAATAACGAGAAAATAAACAACACGATACCGGTCTGCAATATTCCGAGTAACAAACTCCAAAACACATGTTTCTTTTTGTAATGACCGATTTCGTGTGCCAAAACTGCGACAAGTTCATTGGTTGTCAGATCGTTGATAAGCGTATCGTACAATACAATGCGCTTTTTTACACCCAATCCTGTAAAATAAGCATTTGCCTTGGTCGAACGTTTGGAGCCGTCGATCACATAAATATTGGCAAGCTTAAAGCCAACTTTGGCCGAGAATTTTTCGATTGCCGATTTTAGTTCACCTTCAGGAAGCGGCGTTTGTTTGTTGAATAAAGGAACTATCAGGTTGGAATAAAACAGCACCATAAAAATTGAAAATGCACTGATCACCAACCATGCATAAATCCAGAAATTATTGGTTGTGAGCTGATAGATGTATATAATTAGCGCCAGTAACCCGCCACCAATAATGGCTCCTAGCAACCATCCTTTCAATTTATCGAGAACAAAAGTTTTGGGAGTGGTTTTATTAAAGCCAAATTTCTCTTCTATTACAAAGGTGTCGTAAACCGAAAATGGAGTTGTAAGAATATCAGAGGCAAACATCAAAATTCCGAAGAAAACCAATGCCGTCAGTATAGAATTAGCCGATACAGAAAGGGCCACACTGTTCACCCATGCAAATCCGGAGAATAGAAACATGAGTAGCAACAATATAAAACTGAACGAAGAGCTGATCATCGAAAAACGAAAATTCACTTTCTCATAAGTTTGTTGCTGACGGTATTTTTCTTCATCATAAATACCTTTTACTTCCTCCGGAAGGCGATCGCTCCATTGTGTAGAATTCAGGTATTCCAAAATACGCTCAAAAATAAAATCGGCCACAACAAGGCCAATAATAACATAGAACAAGATTTGTGACATGCTTTGTAATTTACTCCAAAGTTAGCAAAAAGCTTTCCGCTTTAACCTGAACAGTATTTCCGGAGAAGAAAATGAGCATTTTAAGAACTCACAGGGAGTTATAATCCTCCGGACGGTTAATGTTAAAAAACAAACGGGGATATTTCTGAACCAAAATATTGCAATCAAGGTAGTGGGTATTCAGTTTCGATAAAACTCTCTGGAGTTTATAATCGCCTTGATTGATTGTTTCTTCAAGTTGTGGTAAAATTTGCCTGTTATACAGGCCGATCAAAGGTTCAATTCCTCCGTTATGCTCAGGAATAATGCAGTCATACTGACCAGTTTGTGCGATCAAAGATTGAATTAATTCCTCATTAATAAAAGGAGTATCGACACTGACCAACAGGTTCCATTCTGTTGTTGAATGCTTTAATGAGGAAATTATTCCTGAAATCGGTCCAATACCGGGGTATAAATCAGGAACCATCCTGATATTAAAATCAACATATTCAGCATTGTACCCGCTTATTCCAACCGTTTTGCAAAATGGACCAATCAGCTTTTTTATCCTGAATAACAAAGGTTCATTGTGAACCAATAGAAGTGCTTTATCTGTTCCCAAACGGCTACTTTTACCGCCTGCCAAAATATATCCCGAGATATCAGCTTTAATTTCCATTCATTGTTGATAATTCAAACCTAAATGCGAATGGTAACCGATGCATTTCGGGGTAATGCCCTCAAAATAGCCTTGGCTTCATTTTCGGGAATAGCGATGAGGATTTCAGGAG
>DAITNH010000203.1:0-10231 GCA_036834745.1 Prolixibacteraceae bacterium | reverse complement strand
TCAGGAGCATACATTGGAACCGATCTCGAACTTTGCGGCGATACGCTGGCAAAGAAGTTTGCCGCTGATGTGTTGCATTTTACACCAATGACCAATCATGCCAGCAAAAGCGGTTGTATTTATCCGGTGAATGCGGTGAAAGATCAATTTTCAGGAGAATTCAAATTTGTTCAGGAATATCATCCAGCCATTTATAAAGTTGAATCGCCCGATGCCATTGAGCCCAAAGGCAAAGATGCTAAGGTGCTTTTCAGGTACAAAGGCGATAACAAAACCGCTGGTGTTTGTTACGATGGAGAATACAAATCAGTGGTTCTTGGCTTTCCGTTCGAAACGATCACTACCGATAAGCAACGTGATGAGCTGATGAGGCAGGTTTTGAAATATTGGGAAGCCTCCCCCAACTCCTCCGAAGGAGGGGAGCTAAGACCGCATAACTGAACGTTGATGGAGTATTTAAATACAATTGAAATATGGAACGCAGTTGGCAGGAAAAACCGCGTAGCGGTGGAGAATATTGTAGCCCCGGATTTTAATCCGGGGAATAAATGGAAACAAACCAACCATCCGCGTGAAATGCCCGGAAGAGCAAAAATAAAATTTCGGACGGAATGGAGAAAGTATTGAAAAAGAAGCATATCCTTTGCCGTTCGGCTTTAGCCAACGGACATGAAAATAATGAATCAAATTAATAATGACCATGAAAATAATTACATGTTTTATCTCCTACAGTTCGCAGGAAGAAACGCTTGCAACTGTTCAGGAATTGAGAAATTCTGATCTGGTTTCACAGGTTTATGTGTTGTGCAGTTCAGAGCAAAACTGTCTGATTGATGGTGCAGAAGTGCTGAAATCGGAACCGATGACCAGCGGAAAAACCATCCGTCGGATAGCTGCTTTGGCAAATACCCGCTATACGTTGATCTACACCCGTCAAAGCTCGTTGCAAATGGGGCAAAAGGCGCTCGAACGCTTTGCGCAGGTAGCAGACGATACCCAGAGCGGCATGGTTTATTCGAACTATCTGGCGGTAAAAAATGGGAAAGTGGAAAATAATCCGGTCATCGATTGTCAGGAAGGCAGTTTGCGCGACGATTTCAACTTCGGTTCCGTGTTGTTTTTCCGCACCGAAATCATGAAAAAGGCTGCCGGACAGGTTTCCGAAGATTTCGATTTTGCCGGATTGTATTCGCTTCGTCTGGGCGTTTCGCAGTATGCCGAATTGTTCCGTATTCCGGAGAATTTATACACCGAGCAGGAATCAGACTTGCGCAAATCGGGCGAGAAAATATTCGATTACGTCGATCCCAAAAATCGTGCGGTTCAAATTGAGATGGAAAAAGCATGTACCCAGCACCTCAAAAATGTGGGCGCTTTTCTCGAACCGGTTTTCACACCCGTAAAGTTTGATGAGCAGGAATTTGCAATGGAAGCTTCGGTGATTATTCCGGTGAAAAACAGGGTGCGCACCATCGAAGATGCCATCAAATCGGTGCTTGCGCAAAAAGTGAATTTCAAATTTAACCTGATCATCGTTGACAACTATTCTACTGATGGAACAACAGAACTGATTCAGAAATATGCCGCCATCGATTCGCGGCTGATTCACATTGTTCCCGAACGCAAAGACCTCGGAATTGGCGGTTGCTGGAACGAAGCGGTGAACAGTCCGCTCTGCGGGAAGTTTGCCATTCAGCTCGACAGCGACGATATGTATTTCGATGAAACCACCGTTCAGCAGGTGGTTGATGCTTTTTACGCACAGAATTGCGCCATGGTGGTTGGGACTTACCAGATGGTCAATTTCGCGCTGGAGGAAATTCCTCCGGGAATCATCGATCACAAGGAATGGACACCTGAAAATGGCCGGAACAATGCGCTTCGCATCAATGGATTGGGCGCTCCACGGGCATTTTATACCCCGGTTTTACGCCGCATTCCGGTTCCCAATGTCAATTACGGCGAAGATTATGCGTTGGGTCTGGCTATTTCGCGTCAGTACCAGATTGGTCGCATTTACAACCCGATTTACCTGTGCCGCCGCTGGGACGAAAATTCGGATGCTTCGTTGAGCATCGAAGTAATGAACGCACATAATTTGTACAAAGACCGGATTCGCACGATTGAATTAAAAGCAAGGAAAAGGTTGAATTAGAATTGATTATGGAACAACTACTGGATATAATTTCAAGAACGACTAAAACTGCCAATCAAATTCTTGTTGAATTTGTGGAAAGCGAAAAACTCCTCTGGCCATTGGCTGCGGCAAATTACAATGGGTTGAAGTCGGTGGAAGAAAAGCAGTTTCAATTCGATGGGTTTCAGGTAAAAGTTCAATTTAATCCTGAACGAATGCGATCGTCGGCAGCCAAAGTCGATAAGCAGTCGATTGCCGAACGCAAATGTTTTTTGTGCAGTGAAAACCGCCCTGCAGAGCAGGATGCCATCGCATTTGGAGATCAGTTTCTGATTTTGGTGAATCCGTTTCCGATTTTCCAAACTCATTTTACCATCACATGCAACTCGCATATCGATCAGCGGTTTATCCCGAATGTAAAATCCATGCTTGAAATAGCTGCAGCAATTGAAGGTTTTACCGTGTTTTACAACGGGCCGGAATGTGGCGCTTCGGCTCCCGATCACCTGCATTTTCAGGCCGGTGAGAGCTCGTTCATGCCTATTACAACAGAGTTCGAACAATGGAAATCTACTGCCCGGCAACTATATTCAGGAGCAGGAACCCAGGTTTGGGCGTTTGATGATTACCTCCGGAAAATGATTTCGGTTGAAACAACTTCTTTGGTGGATGGACTTCAGATTGTCGGAATTTATTACACTCATTTTCAGGCGATGCAGTCCGAGAAAATGGAGCCGATGATGAATGCGCTGTGCACTTTTTCTGGAGGAAAATGGACGATTCATCTTTTTCCACGGAAGCTTCATCGTCCACGCCAGTTTTTTGCCGAAGGGAATGATCAACTGTTAATTTCGCCTGCATCGGTTGATTTTGGAGGCGTTTTTATCACGCCAAGAAAAGAAGATTTTGATAGAATTACGAAAGAAGACATTGAAGATATCTTTAACCAGGTCAGTTTGAATCCGGTTGCTTTTCAGGAATTAACAGAGAAAATAAGACAAGACTTAAACGGAATGTAGAATGATAGCCACCTATAGCGCGGGTAATCGTGAACTTGAAAGTCCTGTCGAAGATCATCGATTCGTGCTTTTTATCGGAGTAGCGAAAATGCGGATTCCGCTAAATAAAGTTTGCTTCAGCCGAGGAAGCCGGAAAAGAGTTGCCAGAATGGTGCAGACGATTGAACATTCAAAAGTTATGAATATGCAAAGGTCTTATTTTTTCATCAGAATAGGGTTGGTCATTATACTTTGGTCGGTTTTGCCCGCTCTGGGAGTTGCCTTGGTTTCGTGCCGAACTGTCACCGATCAGGAAGCCGAATTGAAAAAGCGGCAGCAAATTGAAGCCTCGTTGACTTTGCTTGAAAACAATAATAACCTGATTCCGTTGGATCGGTTGGATACCCTGAAAATTGCTGCACTCTCAGTTAGTTCAGAAAAAGTGACTGAATTTCAACACATGCTGGCCAATTATATGAAAGTGGATTTTTTCAATCTTTCAGCGAATTTTGGTTCAGCCGAGTTGGACACTTTGAAGTCAAAACTGAAAGATTTTAACTTGATTATTGCCGGGATTCATCAGGTTTCAACTACTACTGAATATTTAAAACTGATCAATTATCTGAATCAGGAAAAAACTTCCATTGTTACCTGTTTCCACAAAACCGAAACGCTTGTTAATCAGAAAGAAAAACCTGCAGGACTGATTTTTGCATTCGATAACGACAGTTTGACTCAATCATTATCAGCCCAACTGATTTTTGGAGGCATTGGTGCAAAAGGAAAACTACCTGAAAACATTGGCGAAACATATCCAAAAGGTTCAGGAAACGTCATTGAAAAACCTATCCGCTTGAAATATACGCTGCCTGAAGAAGTTGGAGTTTCATCGGCTAACCTGAATGGTGCTATCGATTCGATTGTAAATAATGCCCTCGATAAAAAAGCTTTTCCGGGCTGCAATGTTCTGGTGGCAAAAGATGGCAAAATCATTTTCAGGAAAGCATATGGCTTCCACACATTTGATGGGTTTCGCCCAAGTCGCTTGGATGATCTGTACGATTTAGCTTCGGTGACCAAAATAAGCGGCGGTTTGCCCGGCGTACTGAAATTGTATGATGAAGGTAAAATTGATCCGGATAAGCCGGCTGCTGACTATTTCCCGGATTGGGAAAACCGTCTGTTTCATAGGTCAGACAAAGCGGATATCACTGTTCGCGAGTTGTATTCCCATCAGTCGGGATTGGTTCCGTTTATTGGTTTTTGGAAGCAGACGATGAAAGACGGAAAACTTTTATCCAAATGGTATTCGATACAACCCGATGAAAAACATACGCTTTGTGTAGCTCCCGGCATTTATCTCGACAACCGGTTTTTGAAAACCGTGAACCATGATATCCGAAAATCCGCCTTGAAAAACCGTGGTAAATACGTTTACAGCGATTTGCCGCTGGTGATTACCCCTCAAATTATTGAGCATATTTCCGGAACAGATTTTATCCAGTATCTAGAATCGAATTTTTATCGTCCCTTGGGTGCCAACGAACTCACTTATTTACCTTTGCAGAAATTTTCGCGCGAACGCATTGTCCCCACCGAACTCGATGATTATTACCGGTTTCAGTCGATTCAGGGAACGGTTCACGACGAATCAGCTGCCGTGCTGGGCGGAATATCAGGAAATGCCGGACTTTTTGCATCAGCCAACGATCTGGCGAAACTAATGCAAATGTACCTGCAAATGGGAACTTACGGCGGAAAACAATATGTGAGCGAAGCCACGATAAAGGAATTTTCGCGGGTTCAGTTTCCGCAGAATAACAACCGTCGCGGACTGATTTTCGATAAACCATCGCTGAAGCTGGATTCGTTGAAACCATCCGAAGCTTATCCTTGCCCGGAAGTGAGCCCTGAAAGCTTAGGTCATTCCGGGTTTACCGGAACTTTTGTTTGGATGGACCCGAAATGTGGATTGATGTATGTTTTTCTGTCGAACCGCGTGTATCCGACCCGAAACAACAGTTTGATCAGCGATTTGAATGTGCGGACCGAGATTTTGTCGTCGATTTATAAGCAACTGAAGGATTGAAGAAGATTGATGAGATTGAAGGATTGAAGAATTGAGTGACTGATTGGTGAAGATTTGAATCCCTGAAAACCGCGTAGCGGTGATAAATATTGTAGCCTGGGGTGAAGTGAAACGGAACCCCGGGATAAAGAACGGATAGCAAAAACCGTCCCCGATTTGACGATGAAAAAAACAAAAATCTAATTTCGGACGGAATATCGAATACATAAAACAACGAAATACTAATTACCATGAAAACAAAAATCATAATTCTAACCCTTTTTTCATTCCTGATTTTTCATTCCTTTGCCGCATCAAAGGTCAAAACCGGAATTGAAGTTCTGCGTGATAATAATTTCAAAATTCTTCAGGGAAAACGGGTTGGATTAATCACGAATCCGACAGGCGTTGACTCTCAATTGAAATCAACAGTCGATATTCTGAACGAAGCTCCCGGTGTGAAGCTGGTGGCGCTTTATGGCCCGGAACATGGCGTTCGCGGCGACGTGTATGCCGGAGATAAAGTGGAAACTACCATAGACAAACAAACCGGAATTCCGGTGTATTCGCTTTATGGCAAAACCCGCAAGGCCAATGCCGAAATGCTGAAAGATGTAGATGTGTTGGTTTACGACATTCAGGATATTGGCTGCCGGTCTTATACCTACATCAGCACGATGGGGCTGGCAATGGAAGCCGCTGCCGAAAATAACATCGAATTTGTGGTACTCGATCGCCCAAATCCAGTTGGCGGACTAAAAGTGGAAGGAAATCTGGCTGAAGACAAGTTTATTTCGTTCGTTAGCCAGTTCAAGATACCGTATTTGTACGGGTTGACCTGTGGTGAACTGGCCAAACTGCTGAATGGTGAAAAGATGTTGGGAACTCAATGCAAATTAACGGTTGTACCAATGAAAGGCTGGAAACGGAAAATGACTTTTGACCAGACTGGACTGCCGTGGGTGTTGACATCACCGCATGTTCCACACGCCACTTCGTCGTTTTATTATGCTGCTTCAGGAATCCTGGGCGAATTTAGCTTTATGTCGATAGGAGTGGGGTACACGCTTCCTTTTCAGTTATTTGCCAAAGATTCGATTGACGCTTTTGCTTTAAGCCAGCGATTAAATGATCTGCATTTGCCTGGAGTTTTGTTTCGCCCTATTTTCCTGAAGCCATTTTACGCAGTTGGACAGGGCAAAAACTATTCAGGAGTACAGTTTTATCTGACTGATTACAAAAAAGTCCGGCTGACCGAAATTCAGTTTTACGTGATGCAGGAAATGGCCGAGCTTTATCCGGATAAAAAGTGCTTTGGCCCTGATACCGAGAAACGTTACGACATGTTCGACAAAGTTTGCGGCTCGGATCAGATTCGGTTACTGATGTCGAAAAATATGAACGTGGCCGATATGTTGCCTTATTGGCGCAAAGATGAAGCGGCTTTTCAACTATTGTCGAAGAGATATTATTTGTACCGATAAATGGTCTTAACCCGAAAATACCCTGCTGATTTTACTCAACTGGAGAAAGTATTTCGCCTTCAGAAACCAGACAGGCCGGTACTTTTCGAGTATTTTGTCAACGGAGATTTGATTTCGGACGTCAATGGAGAATCGTTTGCTGCGCTTGTTACACGGGAAGATCAAATTCGGGCAATCATTCGGTTTTTTTACAAAGCAGGGTATGATTATGCGACGATTCCTTCGCGCTATTTCAATGCTTTCTCCTTCGAAAATACCGAGCACGAGAAAAAGGCCACTGTTTCGCTCAATGAAGGTTCAGCGATAACTGACCGAAAATCGTTCGATTCGTATCTGTGGCCAAATCCGGAACAGGGCAACTTTGAATTGTTGCAAAATTTGGCATTGGAACTCCCTTCAGGAATGCGATTTATCGTTTCAGCTCCAGGTGGAGTGCTTGAAAATGTGATAGATCTGGTTGGTTTTGAACGACTTTGTTTCATGATTTACGAAGACGAGGAATTGACCACGGCCATTTTTGATGAGGTGGGCTCACGATTACTGCGTTTTTACGAAATATGCAGTGACATAGAACCGGTTGGAGCGTTGATTGTAAACGACGACTGGGGATTTAAAACGCAAACTATACTTTCTCCTGATATGCTTCGCCAGTTTGTCTTTCCATGGCATAAAAGAATCGTTGAGGCCATTCATCGAAACGGGAAATATGCAATTCTGCATTCTTGCGGTAACTTAATGGATGTGATGGATGAAATCGTTGACGAACTAAAATACGATGCCAAACATTCGTTTGAGGATAATATACTTCCAGTTGAGGAAGATGCAATTAGTCGGATATTGATCAACCCGATTTTACCACAGTTTCGCTGGATAAACTCCCTGGTCTGTTAATTTCTGTATTTGTTTAATTACAAATGGCTTGTCTTCCTGATAAGTCACACCAAACCATGGTGAATCAGCTTTCAAAACTTCAACCTTTGCTTGTCCGGCTCTGATCATCTCAAACACCACAAAAGGAATGTAAAATTCAGATTTTGGGATATTAATACTGGTTTTTAGAAAATCGATAAACTGATTTTCGATATTTTTGAATACTGAAGGATGGAATCCCCAGAAATTCATTGAAACCGTTTCCTCACCTGTCATTTCAATTGTTCCTTCATTTTCTGAATCGCAAATAATGGTTGCGCCTTCCTGCCTGATTTTATGGGTTTCAGTAATTTTTGTCAGTAAATTATTTTTGTCGTTTTCACAAATTCCACGCGAAACACTTCCAAAATCCGACAGCGTTTTGTCGAGCTGATAGCCAATCATCGAGTAGGTTTTTTCGTTGACCGATTTGGTTAGAAAATCAGCAATCACCTGGTAGGCTTCAGCACCATAAAAATCGTCAGCATTGATGGCTGCGAATGGCTCGTTAATAACATCTCTGGCCATAAGTACCGCATGCCCTGTTCCCCAAGGCTTTTCGCGATTTTCCGGAAGGACAAATCCTTGCGGTAATTTGTTTGTTTCCTGATAAACGTATTCGATATCAATTTTACCTGCCAATTTTGATTCGAAACGGGCTTTAAAGTCTATTGCAAAGCTTTCACGTATTACGAATACAACTTTTCCAAATCCGGTACGAATAGCATCATAAACTGAATATTCAAGGATTGTTTCTCCGTTTGGACCAACAGGTTCAATTTGTTTCAGGCCGCCATAACGGCTTCCCATTCCAGCAGCTAATATTAAAAGGGTAGGTTTCATAAATTCCATTTTTTTATGCTGTTTTTAAATTAACAGATGCTGCAAAAATAAGCATTTATCGCAACGAATTCAGTAGTATAGATTATAGTTGGATGCAAATTATGAACATTAGTTTGTTTAATAAAAAAAGGATGCTTTTTACGACATCCTTTTGAATATTACTATTTCGAGTTTATTTATTTAGGCTTTTTTCGGAAATTTAGTTTTAATAATAAAATAAAGTACAATAAAAGCTACAATCAGGATAACCGGTAATACAGACATGTTACGAAGTGTGATTTGTGGTCCGGCAGTTTCGATTGATTTACCCATAATCGGTAAAACCATCGACGTGGCAACGAAACCTGCTCCTCCAAGAATTGACATTCCCAGAGCTCCACTTTTTGGCACGTATTCCGATGCTACCCCAATCATAGTTGGCCAGAAATAACAAACACCAACAGCAAAAACTGCAGCAGCCAGTAGAGTCATAATCGCACCACTTGAAATACTAAGCAACAGCAAGCCAGCAGTCGCAATTACTGATGAACCCAACAAAACACCAGTTGGATTTAAACGATGTATTAAACCTCCTGCAAAAAAGCGCCCAACAGCCATAATTCCTGTAACGACTACCAGAATAATCATCGGATTAATTCCGTTTGTTTCCAGAAGTGCGTTGATCCATTGTGTTGTGCCCAACTCAGTTGAAGCTGTTAATAACATACAAAATAGAACGAAAGGAAATAAAAGGCTGATTTTATTAATTGCCCTTCCTTCAACGATGACCAAAATTAAAATTACACCAACGGCTATATACGGATAAATGCTGTCGAAATTCAAACTTAATGATGGAACTGATGCAACTAAAATCATTAAAATTACAGAAGCAATAATAGTAAATGGTGCACCAATATTTCGCATCATTTCTTTGTAGCTTACCCCACTTGTCACACGTTCCGTCTCCGGAATTTTCTGTCCGAAAAACAAAAAACCGTAAATTGCCAACGGAACAAATAGAAGGCTCACCAAGATTTCCCAACGTAGATCAAGCACATCCATTATTAACCATGCCAGTACTCCTCCAATTACAATTCCGCCAGGAAACCAAACATGGAACCTGTTCAACATTTTTGTTTTGTTATTAGGAAATAATGTAGCAACAAGAGGATTACATGCTGCTTCGACACTTCCATTTCCAAAACCAATAAAAACATTTGCGATAAATAGTGAAGTCATGTCTTTGGCTAAAAGTAACAGCACAATACCAATAAAGTGCATTCCAAATGCCATCCAAACAATGGTTTTGGTTTTTACGATGTCAATAATAAAACCACCAGCAAACATGGCAACGGCAAAGCCCCAAAAGGCAGGCCCAAAAGCATATCCAATTTGTTCCTTAGTCAGTCCATAATCAGTAGAAAAAACACCTTCGATTTTTGCCCTGATTGCAAAGGTAATGGCAGTAACCAATAATGCCAGACAAGCCGCAATAAATAATCTTTTTTGATTTGCATTTTCCATAAGTTTCAATTTTGGATAGTTAATAATTTAGGTTTTAGTATTGTTAGTTTGTAAATATAAAAAATCAGAACAGAATATAACAGCAGGGATCAAAAAAACAATTAAAAAATTTCTGGAATGATTTTTTTTATTTTTGGAGATGAAGTTTCTACAAACAAATATAGCCCGATAGAAAATCGAGCTTGGAGAATAATTTGATATGTAATACAATTTAATTTTAAAAACCGGAATGGTCTTCGATGTTACCTGAGATTAGATAAGCTTGAACAGGGATAACTAAGGACAAGTA
>DAITNH010000202.1:1883-10232 GCA_036834745.1 Prolixibacteraceae bacterium | reverse complement strand
CCCACATTGCAGCTATCCATCCATAACAAACTGACAATCTGATTTTTGATTTTTTTTTGTCAATTCATTTTATTATCTTTCACTTTCATATTATGGTCTGCCATGTTTCTGCAAATCATTTAATTTGCAGTTGTTCTTTAGCTTAGCGATTATCAAATAATGAATTTCAATAATGCAATTCATTATTCATTTAATCAATTATTCTGTTATCCGTTCTCGAACCGCTAACACTAAGCAATCATGAATTTTAAAACAGATTCCTATTTACCTAAAAGCTCACAAAGCAAAGCTCATTTATCCCCCAGTGATAAAGCACTAAAAGTACTCGTTTTGATACTTTTTGTTGGGTGTTTATTCATACCACTCTATGCTGTTCAAACTTATAATTTCAGGCATTTTTTTTCTATTGTTGGTGTTGCTTTTGTTGTGGCATTTTCAGCTTTGCTATCAGGAGGTCTTTTGGGTTTTATTTTTGGTATTCCAAGAACGCTTCAACAAGAAGGAATTCATGTAATTCAACAAAATGGAGTTCAACAACCACAAGAGACTACTTATGCTGTTAATACTAATTTGGAACAAATCTCTGATTGGCTCACAAAGATTTTAGTTGGTGTGGGATTGACACAAATCTCATCTATTCCTGGAGCTCTTGATAAGTATGCTGATTATGTGGGAATAAGTTTAGGTGGTTATTCAAACAGTGGAGTCTTTTCGATTGCTATACTATTATTTTTTCTTATTAACGGATTCTTGATCAGTTATCTATGGACCAGGTTACAATTCGTAATACTACTAAAACAGGCTGATTCATCAAGTCGGCTATCTTTAGTTGAGACAAAGCTAGACAGCATTGATATCGACTCAAAAGCATTGAGTTTGGTTATGCGCTTATTAAATCCTGCATCAGGAAGTACCCCACCACAGGCGGAAATCAACGCAATAATTGCCCAAGCGACAAAAAGTATGAAAGCACAAATTTATTGGGAGGCTGTTCGAGTTAGAAAGGAAAATTGGCAAAGATTGGAGGATAAGCCAAAGATGGAAAGAACAATCCCGATATTCAGGGCTCTTATCGCAAGTGACACAGAGGGAGTGTATCATGCCAATCATGGTGACTTGGGATACGCTTTGGCGAACCAAAGAAATCCTAACTGGTCAGAAGCAATGTCCGAACTCACGGAAGCTATCCGACTCAGAGGACCATGGCAAACATTTGAATGGAGAACTAATTATGAATTAACCAGAGCTATTTGTATGATCAATCTCGACAACTCATTCAAGAACGGTAAACCTTCTGATGACAAAACAAAAGAGGCAATTATTTCTGATCTCAATGCTGTATTTAGCCAACCTGAATTAAAAGAAAAAGCAGATACCAATCCGGATATCAAGAAATGGATAGAACTCAATAAACCGCTGTCATTTAAGAAATAATCAACAATTTTAATTGTAGTCTTGAATCAAAGGACTTGAATGATATTCCACACCCAAGATTCATCGATTGACGAAGTGCCTAAGTTCGAATTAGGCGATCGTGTTGATGTCACTAATTTCGTAAATGAATCAGGAATGTACATTGTAAAACTTCGCTCGTTCAGGATTTGTCGTTGATAATTTGCAAATACGGAATTTAGCCTTGTCGCAAAAAAAATCGCATAGGCAATTATTACACGGTCCAGCAGAAAATGGCAGGATAAAAACTGTTTTGGTGGCGAAATAGGAAAGGACTGTAATTATTGAGGAAATAGGTGGATTTTAACACATGTCGTGCAAATGTCATGCAAATAACTAAAAAAAAGTCAACTACTGATATTCAAGTAGTTGACTAATTTATTGTGACCCCGGCAAGAGTCGAACCTGCAACCTTCTGATCCGTAGTCAGATGCTCTATCCATTAAGCTACGGGGCCATTCTAAAAGCGATGCAAAGATAAAACTTATCGGAACAAAAACAACCTGTCACAAACAGTTTTTTTGCTTATTCGTACTTGTTCATCTTGTCTTCAATAAGAACATCCTGATTATAACGAGTTTGTATTTTAACATTTGTAATCATTTCTTCAGCGCCGCACGAATAAACCACTTCATGCACCTCTTTAAGCAGGGTCATTATCTCATCATAATGGCCTTCTATAACCGTTTCAAACGGACAAACCTGATATTTCAATCCTGATTTTTGTATTACTTCAATCGCTCTATCCACCAATTCATACGTCCCTATTTTTGCAGATCTTGGTAAAACCTGAATAGCTACATTTATCAATTTGTCTATCATAACTTAATTCTCATTGTTTCCGGTTTATAAAATGTTTGATTTCATCAATATTCATTCTTTTTACATTGGTAATAATAATGTCCTGACGAACAAAATCGCCAAATTGATTACATTCGTTTATTACATTGATAAACAAACCCTGCAAGTCTGATTTTACAGGAAGTAGCATAACAGCAACAGCCAGATTCCCTTCAAATTTCATTTCTTCGAGCTCACCGTCATTTTTTGTTATGGCAAATTCAAGTTCATTCTTTAACAGTTTTTGTTGTATCGGTGAATATTCAACATCGTTTTCACGACCGATCAGTACCACAAAGTATCTTAATTTCTGCCCCTTCCCACCTAAACCAGTCGATATATATACCTGCTGTTCGTCCATCAGCGAACTTTGAATTACCATACGACTTTCCTGAAGCGCAAGTATGCCCCATGCCCGCAATTCAGGATCCGGATTTTTTGAATATTTTTCAATTGTCCTGAAAGCTTCCACTTTTTCCTGCGAGGCAAGCAAAACCAATAAATTCTTCTTTTCATCCAAAGGGACATCAGGATCAAACAAATCGGCCTGATGCTGAAATATTGTTTCGGACGAAAAATTTGTTTTCAGGTCGCGTCCATAATTAAAATACTCCATCTGCAGCTCAATATCAATCTGTTCTTCCAAAACACTGAAATTTTCAGGCAAAGATGAAATTGCTTCCTGTATTCTCTTATATATGTTATCGTCTTCCATAAAATTGTTTTCAGGTTCAACAAATGTAATTTAATCAAATTTGATTTATCAACAAAACGCTATTTTTTGAACATTTTGTAAAAACTTGGATATCTTTACGGCGTTATTCTTATTTGGTTTAAATTAGCATAGTATCTGAAACGGTTATTGTGAGACTTTCTGAAGTAAAAAATAAAGAGACTGTTATTATTACAAAAGTTCTGGGGCATGGTTCTTTTCGCAAAAGGATCACCGAAATGGGATTTGTTAAAGGGAAAGAAGTGACCGTAATAAAAAATGCGCCTTTCAACGGACCTATTGAGTATAAAATACTTGACTACAACATTACCCTCCGCCGCACTGAAGCCAATTTGATTGAAGTGGTAAGTCAAACTGATGCACTGTCACAATTTACGCAAAACTATGAAGGGGTAATTGACCTTGAGAACCTCAAAGTATCGGTAAAAGAAAAAGAAACAACAATTAATATTGCGTTGGTTGGAAATCCAAATTGCGGCAAAACAACCTTGTTTAATTTTCTCTCCGGATCAAAAGAACATGTTGGAAATTACAGCGGCGTAACTGTTGACGCGAAAAAAGCTACTTTCACTCAAAACGGGTATAACTTTAATATTTTTGACTTACCCGGCACATACTCGCTAACAGCCTACTCACCCGAAGAAATTTATGTCAGGAACTTCATCATGAATGAAACTCCTGATATTGTGATCAATGTGATCGATTCGTCCAACCTGGAACGAAATCTTTTCCTGACAACCCAACTGATAGACATGGACATCAAAGTAATTATTGCTTTGAACATGTACGATGAGCTATTAAAAAGCAGGGTAAAGTTTGATTATCAGAGCCTTGGCAAATTAATGGGAATACCGATCATACCTACTGTAAGCTCCAAAGGAACAGGAATTACTGAACTTCTGCATAAAATCGTTGAAGTGTATGAAGACCGGGATCCAATCATGCGCCATATTCACATCAATTATGGCACTGAACTTGAAGATTCAATTCTGAAACTGAGAACTAAGATCAAGCTGGAAAAACCGATTACTGACAAGATTTCCTCCAGGTTTTTAGCCATCAAGCTTCTTGAGCGGGACAAACAGACAGACCTTTCATTGGAGTCGTATCCCAACTATATTGAAATAAAAAACACCGCTCAGAATGAAATCCGACGGATTGAACGTTTGTACAACGAAGACAGTGAAACAGTTATAACCGATGCGAAATATGGGTTTATTTCCGGAGCGCTGAAAGAAACATTCAAGCAAAAAGAAAAGCGTATTATCAATCCTTCTGAAAAAATTGATAATATCCTGACTCATCCTTTTTTTGGGTTTCCGATATTCATAATTCTAATTTCCATTGCGTTTTATTCAACATTTAAACTAGGCGCATATCCAATGGGTTGGATCGAAAACCTGGTAGCTTTGATAAGCAGTACAGTTTCGAATATGATGCCCAACGGAATGCTCAGTGATTTGCTGATAAACGGAATTATTGACGGAACAGGCAGTGTGCTTGTTTTTCTGCCGAATATACTCATCCTGTTTCTTTTTATTTCCTTTATGGAAGATACAGGCTACATGGCCAGAGCTGCTTTCATCATGGATAAAATCATGCACCGGTTCGGACTCCATGGCCGATCGTTTATTCCAATGGTAATGGGTTTTGGATGCAATGTACCTGCAATAATGGCAACACGTACTTTACGGAGTCCCGGCGATCGTTTGCTCACCATGCTTATTATTCCATTCATGTCGTGCAGTGCACGGCTTCCGGTTTATGTGCTTTTTATTACGGCCTTTTTTCCGCAACATCCGGCTTTGGTATTGAGCAGTATTTATTTCGCCGGAATATTAATTGCTTTCCTGACAGCACAATTGCTGAATAAAACAATTTTCAGAAATAAAGAAACACCTTTTGTATTGGAACTCCCACCTTATCGTCTTCCCACGGCGAAAAACATTATTGTACACATGTGGGATAAAACACAACAATACCTTCAAAAAATTGGTGGAGTAATACTTATAGGAGTAGTTATAATTTGGGCATTGGGATATTTTCCAAGAGAGCATAAAGCAGAAATTTCAACAGGTATCCAATCAGATTCGGTGAATATTCAGTCAGGTATTGACCAAAGCCATCGGTTACAAAACAGCTATCTTGGCCAGATTGGTCATTTTGTTCAACCGGTAATGGATCCTTTGGGTTTCGATTGGAAAATGAGTATCAGCCTGTTGGCCGGCCTACCTGCAAAAGAAATAATTGTAAGCACAATGGGAGTTTTATATCAGGTTGATGAAGCCAATGGTGTTGGGTTGAGTAGTAAACTTCAGCAGGAAAGGTTTATTTCAGGAGAAAGAAGAGGAGAATTGGTATTTTCAACTCCGGTGGCACTTTCTTTTTTGGCTTTTGTGTTGATCTATTTCCCATGCATCGGTGTTATAGCTACAATTAAGAATGAATCAGGAAAGTTGAAATGGGCAATATTTACAGTTGTATATACTACTGTGGTGGCGTGGATTATCTCATTTCTGGTGTTTAATATTGCAACTTTATTGACATAGAAGCTGATTTTCAGCCAAATATTTATAATAACAGTTATGGTTCAGGATATTATCGCATATATAATCATTGTCGCTGCATTCGGAGTCCTTGTTTACCGGATTCTTCAGTTTTTCAATTTGACGAAGGCAAAAGCCTCGAAATGTGGAGGATGTACAACCGGTTGTTCCTTAAAGGAACTGCACATTGCGAACAAAGCCAAATTCAACAAGAATGATCAGTACAGTTTTTACTCATAATCTTTTAAGCGCGGCAATCGTTTCAATCGGATTTTTAGATCCAAATACAAAACTACCGGCCACCAGAACATCAGCCCCGGCTTTGTAAAGCTTCTCGCCCACCTCAAAATTAACTCCTCCGTCAATTTCAATCATGGCTTTTGAATTTCGCTGAATAATGAGGTCTTTCAACTGTGCAATCTTTCGGTAAGTATTTTCAATAAATTTTTGTCCTCCAAATCCCGGATTAACCGACATTAGCAGCACCATGTCCAGATCTTCGATTATATCACTGAGCAATGACACCGGAGAATGTGGATTCAGACATACACTGGCCTGAATGCCAAGGTCCTTTATTTGCTGAACAGTCCGATGCAAATGTGTACATGCCTCATAATGAACCGTAATAATGGCTGCCCCGGCTTTGAAAAAATCATTGATATAATGGTCAGGATTAACAATCATCAGATGTACATCCAATGGTTTTCGCGATATTCTATGGACATGTTCAACTATTGGCAATCCATAGGAAATATTGGGAACAAAAACACCATCCATTATATCGCAGTGAACAAAGTCAGCTTCACTATTATTAATCATTTCAATTTCATCACCAAGATGGTTGAAATTAGCGGCCAGAATTGAAGGTGCAACAAGTTTCATGGAGGGTATATTTTGATTCAAAAGTAAGATATTATCCTTTCGATCAAAACAGGATCAAAAAAAAGCTGCGCGAAGCAGCTTTACCGACATTACAGATATGCTTTTAGCAATCTGTTCCTGTAATGGTTTTTCATCTTCTTGATGGTCTTCTCTTTTATCTGACGCACCCGTTCACGGGTAAGTCCAAATTCGTCGCCAATTTCTTCAAGCGTATGCTGACGATGGCCGCACAACCCATAAAAATAACGGATTACATCAGCTTCACGTTCTCCTAATGTTGATAATGTCCTGTCAATTTCATTGCTTAGGGAGGTTTTCATTAATCCCAAATCAGGACTGGGAGAATCTTCATTTAAAATAACATCATATAAACTATTTCCGTCTTCATCATGAATCGGGGCATCCATAGAAACATGATGCGAAGAAACTTTCATTGCATCCTCAATAACTTCGCTGGAGGTTTCAAGTAAAAAAGCAACTTCATCAGATGTAGGTTCTCGCTGATATTCCTGTTCAAGCCTGTTAAAGGTTTTATTAATTCGTGTAATAGATCCAATTTTATTTAATGGAAGTCTCACAATACGCGCCTGTTCAGCCAAAGCCTGAAGGATTGCCTGACGAATCCACCAAACACCGTAGGAAATAAATTTAAACCCTCGTGTTTCATCATATCGCTGGGCAGCTTTGATTAAACCAAGATTTCCTTCATTAATTAAATCAGGCAAACTAAGTCCCTGATTTTGGTATTGCTTTGCAACCGAAACAACAAATCTTAAATTTGCGGTAATCATTTTTTCCAGAGCATCTTTATCCCCCTTTTTGATTCGCTTTGCCAATTCGACTTCTTCCTCAGCACTAATCAAATCCATGCGTCCAATTTCGTGCAGGTATTTATCAAGCGACAATGCTTCCCTGTTCGTAACCTGTTTGGCAATTTTAAGCTGTCTCATTTTAGAAATCATTTATTGTTGTAAAACATCAAAAGCACAAAATAGTTTAAATACAATTATAATGATGAAACCATTTTTTTGTATTAAAAAAAAATGACATTTCTCATTGCCGAAAGTAATAACAAATGATGTCTTGAAATAATTTTATAAATGAATTTTTCCGAACTGTACGAATTACCATGCGAATGGTTCGTTTTGGCAGTCGAATGGTAAATTTAATTGTTGGATGAAACTTAAAACTGTACCATAACCTGAATTAACTGATGACTTTTAGGCTCCGTTAACTGAATAAATCTCCAATTACTTGTCAAGTTATAAGGATTTGACTATACTTGCAAAAAAATTCGAACAAGTACTGATTATCCAAATTATCAATTCCAAAACTTTTTTTTCAATTACTTGACCTTTTGGATATTAACAAATCAATCAAAAATTATGTATGATATTATTGAATTAAGCAGAAAACTTCTACCTGACTTAAAAGATATTGCAAAAGAGCTTGATATAAAAAAAGTTGAATCTTACAAAAAACAAGATCTTATCTATAAGATACTTGACACTCAAGCCATCAAAGCCTCAGAAAAAAAACCTGAAGAAAAAAGATTTAAATCACCCCGCGATTTAAATCAACCTAAACGCGAAGAAACTTCGGTTCTTAATAAATTGTTTGGATTCAGAAAAGAAGAAAAACGGACTGAAGCCAAAGAAGCAAAACCCGAAGAAAAGGTTGAAACCGAAACACCATCTACGACTCCAGCCAACGAACAGAAAAAAGAAGGCAAAAGAGAATTTCAAATTAAAAAAAGACCTCGTACAGAGCATATTAAAGCCGGATCATCGAATCAAGGCCAAAATCCAGGTCAAAAGCATAAACCCAATCAAAATCAAAACCCGAATCAAAACAAAAATCAAAATCAACCGCAGAAAGTTAGACAGGAAATTCTTT
>DAITNH010000202.1:0-1783 GCA_036834745.1 Prolixibacteraceae bacterium | reverse complement strand
CCGAATCAAAACAAAAATCAAAATCAACCGCAGAAAGTTAGACAGGAAATTCTTTTTCCAGACGATGTAACTGAAAATGAATCTGAAATTTCAGTTTCTGAACCCTTTGAAGAAAAGATAGTTGTTGCTCAAAAACAGGAGAACCAACCGGAAGTTGTGATCCAAGATGAAGTAACGCAGGAAAATGCAGAAGATAAAAAGGTTGAACCACAGAATAAGAAAAAGAACTTTGAAAATAACCCAAAATGGGAAAACCGCGAAAATCAAGGTCCTAAACAACCTAAGCACCAACAGAATCAGGAAAAACCTTATGAATTTGATGGAATCATCAGCAATACAGGAGTTCTTGAAATTATGGTGGATGGTTACGGATTTCTGCGTTCCTCAGATTTCAACTACCTGAACTCGCCTGATGACATTTATGTTTCCCAATCGCAAATTAAACTTTTCGGACTAAAAACAGGCGATACGGTTACCGGAACTATCCGTCCGCCAAAAGAGGGCGAAAAATATTTCCCCTTAATTAAAGTAATCGAAATCAACGGAAGAACACCGGATTACATCCGTGACCGTGTGCCTTTCGAGCACTTGACTCCTTTGTTTCCAAACGAAAAATTCAATATTACCGGCAACGGCCACGATAACATTTCTACCAGAATTATTGATCTCTTCACACCTATTGGTAAAGGACAGCGCGGATTAATTGTTGCGCAGCCAAAAACCGGTAAAACAATGTTGCTCAAAGAAATAGCAAATGCTATTGCAGCCAATCATCCTGAAGTTTACATGATGGTACTGTTGATAGATGAGCGGCCGGAAGAGGTTACCGACATGGCCCGCCACGTAAACGCTGAAGTTATCTCCTCAACTTTTGACGAACCTGCTGAACGTCACGTACGAGTGGCCAACATGGTGCTTGAAAAAGCAAAACGCCTCGTTGAATGCGGACATGATGTGGTGATTTTACTCGATTCAATTACCCGTTTGGCCCGTGCATACAATACTGTTTCACCAGCTTCAGGAAAAGTACTTTCGGGTGGTGTTGATGCAAATGCGCTGCACAAACCAAAACGTTTCTTTGGAGCAGCCCGTAACATCGAAGAAGGAGGTTCACTCACAATCCTTTCAACTGCTTTGACTGACACTGGTTCAAAAATGGACGAAGTAATCTTCGAAGAATTTAAAGGTACCGGTAATATGGAATTGCAACTCGACCGGAAATTGTCGAACAAACGTATTTTCCCTGCTGTCGATATCAACGCATCGAGCACTCGCCGTGAAGATTTATTGTTGACGAAAAGTGTACTCGATAAAATCTATATCCTGCGCAATTTCCTTGGCGATATGAACTCGAACGAAGCAATGGAATTCCTTAAAACCAGGATCATGAGAACCGATTCGATTGAAGAATTTCTGATTTCGATGAACGACGGATAATCTGATTGATAAATCAAAATATAGAAAGAGAGTGTAGAAGCTCTCTTTTTTTATTTAAGTCCCAGCTTAAAGTTGAAACTTGTTGATTGCTGAACAGACTCGGAATTAAGGTACTTCTTTAGAATTCGCTTAACGACATTTGCTGTAATAATCTCTCCTGAATAATCGATTAAAAACCTATTGAAACCGCTTTTCTCCAACTGATTGCGGTAATGAAACAAAGCAACCGGAATGGTTGGATAAACAATGGTTATTCCATCCTTAACTGTTATCCTGAATTTTTTGTTGTTCTCGTCGGCAAACATTTTTGATTCCTGATGCGACTTGACCGGCATGCGCGAATAAA
>DAITNH010000201.1:0-10249 GCA_036834745.1 Prolixibacteraceae bacterium | reverse complement strand
CCTCCGAAATATCTTCTCTCGGATTACCGTCAATAATTCCGGTATTGTCGTACAAAAATTCAAATGCCAGTTCGCCGGGCGGTTTCTTTTCGAACCGGGGTTGGCTTCCACTTGTTCCGCCAGCCTGTCCGTTGTTGAATTCTACTTTTGTTTCCAGGGTGTAATTCTCCGGATTGATCATCGCTGTGATCGGATTCTCATCCAAGGCAGCCAATTGATCGTCTCCGCAACCCGGATCGGTATAGGCATAGATTTTTAGTTTTTCGAATTCACCGGTTGGCATTATCGTTCTTTTTTGCTGTTTAAAATGTCCATGATATCGTCAACACATTGCTGGAGCAGGGCTTTCTTATCTTCTTTCGATTCCTGGCTGCCCGGGGCTGCATTCGCTGCATCTTTGGCCTGTTGCTCATTTACAACAACACTTATCTGCAATTCTTTAATTTCGAGTGGCATTAACTTTTGTTTATGGTAAAATAATTATAGCATAAATCGAGTGTTTCAATAACCACCGAGTTTTCCTGCGCATTAAAATCGCTGACGCTCCATTTTTTTGGCCATACATTAAAAAATTGCCAGGTTGTAATGGGGTCGTGATTCTCATTTAAGAGAGTAACATTTACCTGCACCGGACTGAAACTGCGGTTTTGCAAGGCATCAATACACCAGTCGATAACTGCTGAGTTGGTGAGCATTCCCCTTTTCAGCGACAGATCAGGGTACTTGGTGCGAACCGGTAATTTGTGCTCAAAACGATTTTCGCCGCCTTCTTTAAACGACTCGGTATCGTATTCAACATTCAGACCGGTAACACTTTGGAAACGCTGATCGTTATTATTGCCCAGGTTTACAAACTCAACTTTAAAGTGAAATCCAACCGGCGGATAATAACCGCCTGCAACTGGAGTAGCCATATCTTTTACTTAAACGATGAACAAATCATTGCAGCACTCTCACTTCAGGAATGAATACCTTTAATTTAAAATATTCAATCCTTCATGTGCCAGTTCAAGCGTTTCGATAGCTACCTCGTTACCGTCGCTTTTCAAATCACTTGCCTGAACTTTCACGGCAAAAGCATTTTTTGCTTTCCATGTCATTACCGGGGCATGTGTTTCGTTGAGAAGACTGATAATGATGTCGCGTCGTTCGACTGTATTCAAGCTGGTTGTATTGATCCATTTATAGAAGTCGGAATCACTATTCATACTGCCACGCTTTAAAGTGATATTGCTGTATTTAAGCATACCCGGCATTTTAATTTTTGAATACTCGGGGCTGCTGCCCTCTCTGTATTCAATTGCTTCTACCTGTATATCGAGACCGGTAACTTCGGTAAACCCGATACGTTCACCGCCCCATTGCACCAGGAAGTGAAATTTGGGAAGAGGATAGTTTGCCATATTGTTTTATTTTAAGAATGAAAATTATTTTTGATTTAAACATTTACTGTAATTCCGGGACTGCTAACTTTCAGCCAGTTTATGAGAGAAGCGTAAAATGATGAACTCTGCAGGGCGAACAACGGCCATACCGATTTCCACAATCAGTCTTCCTTCAAGAATGTCAAGAGAAGTCATTGTTTTACCCAGGCCAACGGCAACATAAAACGCATGTTCAGGTTTCACACCCTGCAAGGCGCCCTGTCTCCATAAAGTGGTCAGGAAGTTTTCAATCATCCCCTGAATTTTCACCCAGGTATTGGCGTCATTGGGTTCGAATACGAAAGGCTCTGTAGATTTTTTACAGCTTTCTTCCACCATGTTGAAGAAGCGACGAACCGGAACATACCGCCATTCGTTATCATTGCCGGCAAGCGTCCGCGAACCAAATACCAGTGTACCCTTTCCGGTGAAATAGCGAATAGCATTTACCGATTTACCTGCAACGGCATCCACATTCAGGTTATCGAGTTGAGTGGCCGTAAATACAGTTGCGGGCGCCAGTACATTATTTAAACTGACATTGGCTGGAGCTTTCCAAACGCCCCTGGTACGGTCAACCTGTGCATACACGCCAGCCACAGCTCCACTTGGAGGCATAACAGTCATGCTTTTACTTACTCCGTTTATTATATTTTTATAAACCGGAAATACCAATACAAGGGAATCATCAAGAGTTTTGGTATAAGAGTTTCCTGCATTTACAATCAGATTCAGGTATGCGGTGTTTAGTTCATCAAAAATGGGTTGCAGCAGGTTTACCGCAGCAATCCGTCTGTTGTTATCGTTGGTTTCATCGATTAAGCCTGGAGCAACAGGTGCCGCTGCTGCAGAGGTAAGCGGCCAACTGCCAACGGTCAAAGCAGTAAAGTCTGTTCCGGTAAGAACGACTGTAATATCTGCTATTGCTTCAAGATTTAATGATTTAATTTTTGCAAATATTGGATCAAAATTCGAAGTGATACTTGCTTTTACATCTGCAAGAAAATCAGGCAAGGTAAGTATGTTTGGTGCCACACCATTTGCAAATTCCTGAATTTGGTTTCCTATTGCGGCTAAATAATCAAATATATTTTTAAGACTCCCATTGATATTACCTCCCGCGCCATTGAAGGTTGCAACCAATGAACTGAATTCATCAGATAAAACCCCATTGGGTGGACTTAAAACCTTTGTTTTAGCTTCAACATTGGCCACATCAACATAGGCCTGTTCCAATTCAGTGATTAAACCCTGAACTTCAAGATCGGCAGTAAGGCCTGAAAGCGGAACGGCGATACCTGCCCGTTTTATCACACTTTTTACATCGGTATATTTTATTGCTTTAGGTAGATTGACCTTTAGCCAGGGCGAATAAACAGCACCGTATTTTAAATTGTTAATGCCAATATTGTTCCTGAAATTGGCTCCTAACGGATCGTCTTGTTTCACATCAAAAAGTCCGACACGGTCACCCAGATCGGCACATTGCAACAAGGCAGCCTGCTGAACTTCTGCCAGTTCAGAATTTCCCAATGTCGCAGCGTCAGGAAATAAAATGATGGTTGGCGCATCTTCTTTACGCAACTCATCAATACCGTCGGTAAAATTATTGGTTGAAATGGTCGTGGCCTTTTCGCTTTTGCCAACCGAAACAATGTAACAATCGCCGCCACCATTGGCATAAAACATGCGCAATGAGTCATACATGAAGAAAGTGTTTTTTACAGTGGCAGAAGTAAAATTGTTATTGCTGTCAATATTTACCTCCGTAACTTCAGGCGATGGCCCTGTGCCATAAAACTGTTCGAACTCAACCAATGACCCAATTCGTTTTGGCTTGTTGATCAAATCGCCGGGAGCGATTTCGTCTGCTTTATTTGTGTAGCCGACAAAAGCAGGTAATGCTGTTTCAACCTGGGCTACAGACGGTGGTAATTTGGGAATTTCTTCGACAAAAACACCGGGAGTTTTGTAAGTAGTTGCCATGTGATTTCCTGTTTAAAATTAATTAATATGAATTTCTGAATAGTATTTTTTCTCTTCCGTATGGATTAAAGCTTCAGCTCTTATTAAGCTAACTGATGGATTGGGAAGCATAATCGTTTTGGTATCTTCCGGTTCGGGAGGTTTCATAATTTCGATATTGCCGTAACGGGTAAGTGGCAAAGGATTTTCGAGCACGTATGGTGGATCGAAAAGCTTTCCCAGATAGCGCCAATGAGTGCGCCGGTTGCGGAAACGAATTTCGTATGTGGGCGAAAGCAAATCTCCCTGATTAAACAAATCATATGCGGGCTGTTTACTTTTTACCTTGATTTCGATCAACGCGAACGGTGTTTCACTTCCCTGAAGAAGGTAGAAGGTAACATCGTCATGATAGGTCGGGTCATCGCTATCGATATGAATGGAATAGATTCCTTGCGGATATTTCAGCAGATCAACCTGGAGGGTATAAAAATCACCGGGAAGAACTTCCATTTTCGGCTGAATCGTGATGCCCGATGAATTCTTTAGGATCGCAATTGGTTTCGCATCCTTTACCTTCATTGTATAAGTAAAGAATCCGTTTGCCACCGGATAACTGTCATTCACATTCACATAACTCAGTGGAGTATTGATATTGCCATTTTCGGTTAGCCAGTCAGCAGATATAGGGTTATTGCCGGTTTTTACAAGCGCAGTAAATAACTTCGTTTGGTTATTCGCATCATCAGAAAGCATATCGCCGGGCATATAAATATTACCTGGGTTAAAAACCGGAGGCATGGCGCTTAGTGCAGGAAAAGTATTCGAAGTATTGTTCAGGCTGTTGCTAAACACGAATATTTTGCCCCGGTTTCCCTGAAGCGGAAGTGCAGTATAATTCATGAAATTCATATCTTTCAGCTTAACCAGAAACCGGAATGTCAGATTATCCGCCAGAGGAACAAAAGAGTTAAACTTCCCCGGATTTAGCTCGTCAGATTTCGCCTTAATGCCCACCAAAATACCGGTAGAAGTTCTTTTAAAAATGCAGCTATGAGAACTCAGAACCTTTGTGCTTTCTTGCGTTGGTGTTATATCAAAAATCTCCCGAATGTCATAGTTGGACTCCATCCTATGCTTGTCCTCCTGATTCATCTTGTCCCATTCCTGTTCTCCTTTATTCAGGAAGAAATGGTGCAGGATATTTACTTCGAAAAGACTTTTATATAGAAGAATCTGACTCATTGGACAATTTGATTTATGTGATTTTTACTTTACCGTTTATTCCGGCCATCAATCATAACTTCTTTAATAACTCCGTGTATTTCTTTTGTACTTTCCCTTTCCATTTTCAGCAACCTTACTTTATAACATACAAACGGATGTTGCTTTCCGCCGAAGGTGCTCCATACATAATTTAATTGTTCAAAACCAAGGTTGTACAGGTCCAGGATAATATGGAAGTCATCCGGTAAACCTTCAACCTCCGTAGTACTGTCCTTTAAGGTAAAGGAGTATTTCCCCTGAAAGAAAGTAATGGCATAAGACAGGTAAATCAGCGCATTTTCGTAATTCGTCATGAATGAAGTAATCATGATAAATAAGTTCAGGTTGATTGGCGGATTACTATAATTGACCAGATTGTTTTTCACCAACGCATAATCGGGGTTATTCTTCATGGTCGATTCTTCTGAAATATTTATCAGTGAAATCAGTATTTTATTGGTTGTTTTAAGCGCATCTTCATCCAATCGGGAAATATTTTGCAGGAAAACAAAAGGAGACTCAATACCATCGCCAGGCTTCTTTACCTCGTCGATATAGCTATTCAATTGTTCTGCTAGAAATTTAAGGACAGGATGTATCATATCAAAAATATTAACTTAAATTGTACAATAAGGAGCAAAAAGACTGATCCTGTATGGGATGATTTAAGGTTCTATTTTTTTTAACAAAGGAAATTGTATGATGGAATTCTCTGTGATTATTTCAATTTTTGTAACCTGCTTGGGTCAGGACTGTATCAAAAATTGAAAAGATAGGCTACCAACTTTCCATCTGAAATTCAACCAAATGATTCGTTATGTCGCTGATATATTGCCTGTTAAATTTGGTTGAATTTTCGAACAATCAATTTTATAACCAAATTTACAACAAATGGATATTAAAGTCAATAAGTTGTATTAATATTTGTTCTTTATATTAGTTTATCCGAAAAGTATTAAAAAGGTAACCCTGTAAATTCAAAAATATTTTCAAATGACAAAATATTTTGGTTGTGGTTCATTTTTAACTTAAAAAAAACGATTTGTCTTTCTGTGAAACGTTTAGAAAATGATTATTTAGAAACATATCAAATAATCTATATATGTTGGTTTCATCTGTTTTTAAGATTATCTTTGCACCTCAAAATTGAAATAAAATGAATACAATTGAAATCGCAGGAAGATACTCGACTTTGGCAAACGACACTTGTTGTTTGTCGTGTGGAGGTGCTGCCGAAAAGAGTGAAGCAAAACCAAACGAGGTTTGCATTGATTTGGGAAGTGGCCGGGGAACAGATGTTTTGCGGTTGGCAGAAGAAGTTGGTACTGACGGATTTGTTTACGGTGTAGATGTGACTGAAGAGATGGTAAAGAAAGCAACATCGACCGCTTCGAAAATGGGAGTTGAGAACGTGAAATTTGTTTTGGCCGACCTTGAGCAAATACCTCTGGAAAGCGAAATCGCCGATCTTATAATCTCCAATTGCACATTAAATCATGTGAGCAATAAATCAAAAGTTTGGGCTGAAATTTACCGAATGCTAAAAAATGGCGGACGTTTTGTAATCAGCGATATTTTTTCAAGTGAGCCTGTTCCTGAAGAATATGCCAACGATCCCGTGGCCGTGGCCGAATGTTGGGCCGGATCAATCACAAAAGCCGAATATCTGACAATCATCAAAAATGCCGGATTTAAAGATTTCAGCATTATGGAGGAAAGCCAACCCTATCCGAAAGGAAAGATCGAAGTTTCGAGCTTTACGATTACTGCGAAGAAAGACGAATTTAGTTGCTGCTAAAATGAGTTCCAAGTTTCAGGTTTCAAGTTCCAAGTCTGGCTCGCTCCATTATTGCCGGGAGTTTAGCACCATAGGTGCGAAATATTTGTAGAATAGATAAAGAAAAGATGGCTACCGTCCGCGAATGAAATTTGATCAATACAATAACCTCTTTTCGGACGGGAAGAAGTTGCCTAAAATATTGAAAAGTCTGAGAGTATTTTATTTCGAACTTTGGTTCATTTAAACTACTTTTATTCTCTATAGTTTAATCAATACAAAAATCTCGAAATGAAAAGTTTAGTAAAAAAGGTCCGCAAAGGACAGATTAAACAGGCACAATGCTGTGCCAAACAATCACAGATTATTGCCGGATGCCACGATTAAGGCATTTTTTAGGCGATTGAGGATTAACGATTAACGATTGATGATTAAAGAAGTATTCTGAAGTCTGAAAATCAATAATCGTTAATCTGAAATCGTTCATCTCAAATCAATTTTTCATGCAACTCTCCAAATACAACATTACTTCAAAAATTAAAGACTCTGACAATTGGTTCGTAGTGAATTCATTGTCGGGGCAAGCCGATATTCTCGATCAGGAAACTTTCGAACAATTACAAAGTATTGATGAAACAAATCAGGAACTGATCGAAAACGGTTACATCGTCGATCCGGTTCAGGAAAAACGATTGTTTCGCGAAAAGTACCTGAAGTTTCTGGACGACCGTGAAAAGGACGAGGTTCAAATCTTTTTCGTAACTAACTACTCGTGCAATTTCGATTGTTCGTATTGCTATCAGGCTGGTTACGAGCAATTGCCGGTTGCCTTGTCGAAAGAAGTGATCGATGCTTTTTTTACTTATATCCAGACTGAATTTTCAGGACGAAGAAAATACATCACCCTTTTTGGCGGCGAACCATTTATGAACGCTCCGCGCCACAAGGAACACATGGCTTATATTATCGAACGGGCTGCCGCAATGAACCTTGAAATTGCCGCTGTAACCAACGGGTATAATCTGGAGGAATACATCCCCATTTTAAAGAAGGGCATTATTCGTGAAATTCAGGTGACACTCGATGGAACCAGCGAAATACATAATCAGCGTCGTTACCTGAAAGGCGGGAATCCAACCTTCGACCGCATTGTTCGCGGTGTTGACCTGTTGATTGAAAACAACATTCCGGTCAATTTGCGCATGGTGGTTGACAAACAAAATATTGGCAATCTGCCTGATCTGGCTCAATTTGCTATTGACAAAGGCTGGACTGCTTCTCCGTTATTTAAAACCCAATTGGGACGAAATTACGAACTGCACGAATGTCAGGCAAACCAGTCAAAATTATATTCAAGGTTGGAACTGTATCAGGATTTGTACGATTTGCTAAATAAATTTCCCCACATCAGTGAATTCCACAAACCGGCATTTTCTGTTTCGAAATTTTTGTTCGAACAGGGCGAAATGCCTGCGCCGCTGTTCGATGCCTGCACCGGAACCAAAACCGAATGGGCTTTCGATTTCACCGGAAATGTTTATGCATGTACTGCCACTGTTGGAAAGCAGAACGAAAGTCTTGGTACTTTTTATCCTGAAGTCAGGAAAAATACTGAAGCCGTTGAGGAATGGCAGTACCGCGATATTTTGTCGATTCCAAAATGTCAGAGTTGTAGCATGAGTTTGATTTGTGGCGGCGGATGTGCTTCGATGGCAAAAAATTACAACGGAACGCTGAACAGTCACGATTGCCGCCCGATAACAGAATTGCTGGAACTGGGTATTGGTCATTATTTTAACGAAGAATAGATGGACTGTACCAATTGCACGTACGATAAACAATGCCGCAAAACGGAAACCTGTAAAGCAACTTCGTTTGATGTGGATGAGGTGGTTCAAAAATACTCGGAAGAGACTGCCATTGTTCAGGCAGCTGCAAGTTTGGTCGATAACGGACGTACCGGAACATTGTCGCGAATTCAGGAAACCATTGCTTTTGCCAAGAAAATGGAATACAAGCGAATTGGGCTGGCGTATTGCTATGGCATGGAAAATCAGGTAAAACAAATTGCCGAGATTATTCGTATTAATGGACTGAATGTGAGACCAGTTTCGTGCACAGTTGGAGGAATACCGCAAAACGAAGTGAACCCGGAAAGTTCAATATGCAACGTCTCCTGCAACCCAATCGGGCAGGCACTGCAATTGAATCACGAAAATGTTGATTTGGTAGTTATGATTGGACTCTGTTTGGGGCACGATATTTTGTTTCAGCGCGAAGTAAAAGCCGATTGCACCACGCTGGTTGTGAAAGACCGCGTTTACAATCATGCACCTTTGAAGGTGTTAGAAGATTAAAAAAACCAGAAAATCAAAAAACATATACCATGAAAGAAATAGTTGAAGCAGATTACGAAAAAGAAGTATTGGCCGGTGGAAATGTAATAGTTGATTTTTATTCAACCGAATGTGCTCCATGTGAGGCCATTGCACCTAAACTGGAAGGTCTTGAAAAGCTTTTTGGAAAAGAAATCAAATTTGTGAAAATTTTTCGTCAGGGAAACCGCGAACTGTCGGATAAATTGATTGTAAAAAGCTCCCCAACACTTTTGTTTTATCAGGATGGAGAAGAGGTTAGCGGTCGTTTGGCAGGTGGTGTAAAACGCTCCGAAATTGTTCGCGAACTGAAACACATTCTCGGTAAAGAAAAAGTAACTCAAATAATGGCAACGCAGCAACCTTTTGTAACAGACGTTGATGTGGCTATTTTGGGCGCAGGCCCTGGCGGTTTGACCGCAGGATTGTACCTGTGTCAGGCTAAAATAAATACCGTTTTAATCGACATTGCGCTTCCCGGCGGATACGTTTCGACCACCCACATGGTGTCGAACTATCCCGGTTTTATTGATCCGCAGCCCGGTTATCTGCTTGGGCACAACATGTCGGAGCAAACCAAACAATGCGGAACAACCTATAAAGTGGCGGTTGACGTGACAAAAGTTGATCTTCTGAAAAAGGAAATTACCATTGACAATCAGGAAACCATTCGCGCCAAACGAATTATTGTCGCCACCGGAACTTCGCCAAACAAAATGGGCATTCCCGGTGAAGTGGAATACCGAGGCAAAGGTATTTCATATTGTGCGACCTGCGATGCCAAATATTTTGGCGACAAGGAAGTGATTGTTGTGGGCGGCGGAAATTCGGCCATCGAAGAAGCTGATTTTATTTCGAAGTTTGCTTCCAAAATCACCATTGTGCACCAATTCGACCAACTTCAGGCTAACAAAACCGCGCAGGAAAAGGCTTTTTCCAATCCAAAAATCTCGTTCATGTTATCGCACGAACCGCGTGCAATTAAAAAAGATGGAGATAAAATGATTGTTGAGGTAGAAGATATGAAAACCCAAGAGATGAAAACAATTACCGCCGATGGTATTTTTGTTTTCATTGGACTAAAACCCAATCTCGAAATATTCAACAATCAATTTGAACTCGATCAGTGGGGCTACATCAAAACGGATGAAGATAAACGAACCAATATAGATGGCGTGTTTGCCGTGGGCGATGTGACCAGCAAAAAATACAGGCAAATTACCACAGCCATTGCAGATGGAACCATTGCTGCCATTTCAATCACCCGTGAAATAGGATAAATTGTAAGTTTTAAGGGTTAATAATAAATTCGGAAATTCCGGTATTCATTTTCCTGAAAAGGGGAGTGAAGCCGGATTTTTTTTTGCATGAGTGAGGGTCTGACTTGAACCTAAATTGAGCGATTAACAAATTCAGTTTCCCTTCTGGGTTCACTTGAATAG
>DAITNH010000200.1:7789-10296 GCA_036834745.1 Prolixibacteraceae bacterium | reverse complement strand
ATGCAACTACAAAATGATCCTGGGCAAAACTATTAGCTGCAAACAGGAGAATAACAAATAAATATGTGAACCTTTTCATTTGATTGATAATTATTAAAATAATAGCATAAAGGTTAATATTTAACCCTAAACATACAATACCTTGAGATGGAAACAAACAATTTAACGGTATGTTTTGAGGATGATGAAAAGAAAAATCCCCCAACAATTTTAAGTTGTTGAGGGATCGCAATATTTGTTTATTGAATAATGATTTTGTGGACTTTTAGGTTGTCAGAATTTGTTTTTATTAAATAAATTCCGGGTGGATTTATAGTTAAATCAATCGACTCCTCCTTATTCTGAACGGTTTTTTTATAAACAATTATACCGTTCACATTGCTAATAGTAAGATCTGTATTGCTTTTTGGAATCTGTTCAAATACCACCTTTATTTTTCCTGAACTTGGGTTCGGATATACAATCAATTTCTGTTCTATGATGATTGGATTTGTACCTGTAGGTATTTTTACTTCTACCTCAAATTTCGAATTTACTTCTTTTTCGTTTGAACTTGCGGTAATCATTATTTTTGATGAACCAATATTTACACCAGAAAAGTCTAAAGTCAGATCGGAACCTGTGATTGTTGCAGTAACGACCTGATCGTTTGTGTTTGATGTGACATTGAAAATCAAAACGTCGCCCGGATCATCGTCTGCAAATATGGTTTTCAGATCGATGATCTGATCGGGAGCACCCTTATCAACAGATACGTTTTTTATTGGATCCTTCACATATGGGGCATGATCCACATTCCGAACAGTAATCACTACTTCATCAGGAGCAGAATCCGCCTGTCCGTCGTTTACCACCAACGAGAAAGTAAATTGGCTATCGGTAACAACTTCGGGAGCGGTAAATGTTGGTTTTTCATCCGAATCTGAACTGAGAACGATTGCAGCGGGGGCAGTCCATTTGTAAGTCAGGGCATCGCCATCGGGATCGGAAGAAGCTGAACCATCCAAAGAAGTAGTTGCACCTTCATTCACAGATTGATCGGAACCTGCATTGGCAGCTGGTACTTTATTTACCTGAAAAACTGTAATTACCACTTCGTCAACCGAAGAATCGGCCTGTCCGTCGTTAACCACCAGCGAGAAAGTAAATTGGCTATCGGTAACAACTTCGGGAGCGGTAAATGTTGGTTTTTCATCCGAATCTGAACTGAGAACGATTGCAGCGGGGGCAGTCCATTTGTAAGTCAGGGCATCGCCATCGGGATCGGAAGAAGCTGAACCATCCAAAGAAGTAGTTGCACCTTCATTCACAGATTGGTCTGAACCAGCATCGGCAGTTGGTACTTTATTTACCTGAAAAACGGTAATTACCACTTCATCAGGAGCAGAATCCGCCTTTCCATCGTTTACAACCAGCGAGAAAGTATATTGTGTATCGGCACTGACTTCGGGAGCGGTAAAAGTTGGTTTTCCATCCGAATCTGAACTAAGAATGATTCCCGGCGGGGCAGTCCATTTGTAAGTCAGGACATCGCCATCGGGATCGGAAGAAGTAGAACCATCTAGCGTTGCAGTTGTACCTTCGTTCACAGATTGATCAACTCCTGCATTCGCAGTTGGTATTTTATTGGCCTGCAAAACAGTAACCACTACTTCATCAACAGGAGAATCTGCCTGCCCGTCGTTTACCACCAGCGTGAAAGTAAATTGGCTATCGGTAGCAACTTCGGGAGCGGTAAATGTTGGTTTTTCATCCGTTTCCGAACTCAGTACAATTCCCGGAGGAGCAGTCCATTTGTAGGTCAATCCAGTCAAAGCGGTGTCAATCAATCCCATTCCGTTGTTAAATTCAAATGTAAAATGATAATCAGGATTGGATACATTTGGGGAATTTATGGTAAGCATTGCAATGGTTGTATTTCCCAAGGTAAATCCGTCTGGCATTTTCCAGCTTTGGGTCATGTAAATTATTCCCGGAGCTGGATAATTGGTTGCATCGCTTACCTCGATTAGGAAATTCTGATTGGCAAGTGAAGTTGCATCAGGTGTTGTAATATTCATTTTTATAATGGTGGTGGCATTCATTATAAAGTCAGTTGGAGGAATTTCAAAATATGTCATTCCATTGTGATTTGGATCTGATAAATCTGATCCGTCGAAAACTTTCACCGTGTATGAGTAATTTACATTACTACTATTGGGCGGTGTTATTTTGATGAATGAAACAGTGGTAGAACTAAATTTTACTCCGGCCGGCACCGTCCAGTTGATTGAAGAAGTTGTGCTTCCGGGAGTTCCATCAAGTAGCATTAGCGAAAAGTTATAGTCGGTTGTTGTTGTTAGCGCAGGACCGGTAACTGTAACTTTAATTGCGAGTGGAGAATTCAGCTGAGTATTTCCGGGTAACGACCAACTAAATGCCATCCGATTATCGGGATCATAAGAGCAGGAACCATCCAGCATTACCAGATCGCCTTCATTGACTGTTTGGTCGGGCCCGGCACAGGC
>DAITNH010000200.1:0-7689 GCA_036834745.1 Prolixibacteraceae bacterium | reverse complement strand
CATCCAGCATTACCAGATCGCCTTCATTGACTGTTTGGTCGGGCCCGGCACAGGCTACCGGCGGCTGATTGGCAAAAACAGCTTTGACTGTAATTATCACTTCATCAGCAGGCGAATCAACTGTTCCGTCGTTTACAACCAACGAAAATGTAAAATCTGTATCTGCATCCACATCGGGAGCGGTAAAAGTTGGCATTTGGTCAGTGTCCGAACTAAGTGTTATTCCTGAAGGTGCAGTCCACTTGTAAGTTATCGGATCGCTATCGGGATCAGAAGAACCGGACCCGTCCAAAGTAACCAAATCTCCTTCATCGACAGACTGATCGTCACCTGCGTTGGCTACCGGCGGCTGATTTGCAACGAGGGCATTAACTGTAATTGTCACTTCGTCGGCCGGAGAATCAACTGTTCCATCGTTTACAACCAATAAAAATGTATAATCAGTATCTGCATCCACCTCGGGAGCGGTAAAAGTTGGATTTGAAGGGATAGCCAGATTGAGCGTAATTCCATCCGGAGCAGTCCATTGGTAGGTCAGCGGATCGCCATCGGGATCGGAAGAACCGGAACCGTCGAGAGTACCCAAATCTCCTTCAAAGAGAGACTGATCGTCTCCGGCGTTGGCTACCGGCGGCTGATTGGCAACAACGGCTTTGACTTTAATTGTCACTTCATCGGCAGGCGAGTCTGCGGTTCCGTCGTTCACAACCAATGAAAAAGTATAATCTGTATCGGCATCCACATTGGGAGCTGTAAAACTTGGATTTGAAGGGATATCTAAATTGAGTATAATTCCATCCGGTGCAGTCCATGTAAAAGTCAGCGGATCACTATCGGGATCGGAAGAACCTGAACCGTCCAAAGTAACCAAATCTCCTTCATCGACAGATTGGTCGTCACCTGCATTGGCTACCGGTGCAACATTGACCGGTTTTACGGTAATGACAACTTCATCAGCAGGGGAATCAACCGTTCCATCACTTACTACCAAGGAAAATAGGAAATCTGTGTCGGCGAAAACTTCAGGAGCAGTGAATGTTGGCTTATCAACTGTTGCTGAACTCAACGTAATTCCTGATGGAGCAGTCCATTGATAAGTCAGCGGATCACCGTCCGGGTCAGACGATGCGGATCCTGATAACATTACCAATGTTCCTTTTAAAACTGACTGATCATCTCCTGCATTGGCTGCCGGCACTTTGTTTGCTTGTTTTACGGTAATTGTTACCAGATCAGCTGGTGAATCAATCGTTCCATCGTTCACCACCAGCGAAAATATAAAATCGGTATCGGCAGTAACTTCAGGTGCAGAAAAAGTTGGCTTTTGGTTGGTCGCCGAACTCAGTGTTATTCCTGACGGGGACGTCCACATGTAAGTCAGCAGATCGCCATCGAAATCAGAAGAAAGCGAACCATCCAATATAACATGGTCACCCTCGTTGACTGATTGATCCGGTCCTGCATTTGATGTCGGTGTTTGATTTGCCGGAGCGCTTAGCTTGACAAATGATGTCTCATTAATTGTAAATACAGGTGCTGTCAGAGTCGATCCATCTTCAGAATTGAGGTATTCTGCCGAAATTCCGGATATTTCCTTGTTCCTGCTCGAATCCCAGAACTTATAGGTAATGACATTTCCCACTACATATCCGTTTGATAACCCGATATCTTCTCTTGATGCAGCAATAGCCGCAAATGAACTTGTGGTGCTTATTACTATTGGTGCTGTCAGAATTACTTTGCCACAGCAAATGGACCCATCGAATACTCCAATTTCATCTCCGGCTTCAATGTCAACTCCTCCGATGATTGCGTTAATAACGGTAATGTTCATGTGATCTTGTCCGTTACCAGAAAATGCGACTACAAAATGCCCCTGCGCAAAGCTATTTATTGCCAGTAGGAGGATTGCTAAAAAATAAGTAACTCGTTTCATCATGAATTTATTTTATTTTTTTCAATGTCAGCAAATGTTGAATTTGTTAGTTTTTCAATATTACTTTTTTGACCATATTGTTCACTTTCAGGTAATAATTTCCTGAAGCCATCTTCGTGCCCAGATCATTTTTACCGTCCCAAACCATTCTACTTTTCAATCCATTTCCCTGATAAAGGTTTCGGATTAAACTACCGGTGACATCATAGATTTTTACATCCAGCTTTTGAGTAGTTAGAAGATCAATTTCGATGGTTAACTGACTGCTAAAAGGATTGGGAAAATATTTCACGGAAACCGGTTCAGTTAAGTCAGTGAGGCTGGTAGCCAACTCCGTAGTTACACTTGCAAACATCGATTCATCTTTCACGAAGAGGATACCATTGCTGTTGTTAAGCAATTTCGGGGTAAGCAGATATTCCTGATTTTCCCGGAATAAACGGATTGTAAGCTGATTTCCAGGTATAAATCCATTCGGGGCAGGTATAAATCCATCGTTGCAGGAAGCCGGGATACTGATCTGATCGCGTAATAGCTGATCCGAACCGATTTGGGCAGCCCCAACACAAAGGTTTCCGTCGAAAATACCGATTTCGTCTCCGGTTTTAAATCCGCCTTTCGAGATTTCTACAAGATTAATCGTCATGTGATCGGTTCCATTGCCGGTATATACTTTCGGAAAATGCTCCGAGGCAAGCAATTCAGAAGGAATAAACGCTTGTTTGCTTCCGTTTGCAGGAATTGTCAATGTTCCTGCGGAAAGCATGTTCACTTTGTAACCTTTGTTTGGCAATAGGTTTCCAATGTTGTTTTGCCATCCGCCGAAAATGCCGTAGTTTTCAAGGGCCGATCCCGACTCATTCATTACCTTCTTTAGTTTCCCGGCATCAATCAACGATTGGAAAATCGTCTTTGCATCCTGTGGAGAAGCCGCAGGGTAGGAGATGATATTCCATCCAGCCGTCAGATTGATGTCCAAAGGCAATGAAACAGGTGTGCCCAGTAACTCAAGGGAAACGGACTCTGTAACATTTACTTTGTATCCTCTGCCAATGATTAAACTGCCGATGTTGTTTTGCCATCCGCCGAATACGCCAAAGTTTTCAAGTGCATTGCCTGATTCGTCCATCACCTTTTTCAGTTTTCCGGAATCAATGAGAGACTGGAAAATTGCCAGCAAATCTGCATTTCCCGGAATCACATTGGCCGAGAAAATATTCCATCCCGTAGTCAGTACAATTGACTGAGTACTTAAAGTGCTGACTTTCTTTACAGTTACATTTACTTTTGAGGAGGTTGAATTTACCATGCCGTCATTTACTGTCAGGTCAAAAATGAAGGTCTGATCAGCAGTTACTTCCGGAGCGGTAAAGGTTGGTTTCTGTGAGGTTAATGAGTTTAGGGTGATTCCTGAAGGGGCGGTCCAGAGGTAAGTCAGAACGTCGCTGTCGGGGTCTGTTGAACCTGAACCATCCAGGGTTACCAAGGTCTTTTCATCGGTTGTCTGATTCAGTCCGGCATTGGCATTTGGCGCCCTGTTTGGATTTACCACACTCCACTGAGCTTTTGACGTTGAAACTCCCTGTTTACCGCTGCTGTACTTCTGCAATTTGCTGCGGTCAAGGGAAATGCTGTAGGTTCCTCCTGAAATTCCAGCCTGATCCATGCCCGATAAAACATAGAGTTTATCGGTTGATTTCAAAATTGTCAGGTTCTGGGTTCCCAATGATTGTCCGTCGCGTTCAAATTTCAGGTTTTCCTTCAGATTGGTATCATCCAGCAATTTGTCCGAAAACTCAAGCTGAAGAGTGGCAGGCTGGGCAAGGAGCGCTGTCTGAGGTACATTTTTCCAGTCAGAACCCAGGGCTGCTTCGTCGATAAATACCGGTATTTCAGTCAAAATTTTATTCGTGTATTGGTCGATACAATACGCCTGTAATGATAGGTTTCCGGTATAACTAAAGGTAATTGGCAAATTCAGCGTACCGGAATTTACATTTGCACTATCAGCCAGCAGGATCGGATTCACATGGTCGGTTTGATAAATTTGAATGCGGGTATTTGGTTCGTTTACAGTCATCGATGCAATCAGATTTTTTGTTGCGGTAATGGCGTCAGTATCCGAAAATCCCATATCCGGTGTAATATGCAGATTGGTTATTGCTTTTGGAGGAGTCCGGTTCACAACCCAGCTATATTTCACCGTGTCGGTTCGTGAGTTGCCGGCTATATCCAGAATATCCTTCATTATCACTTTGAGCTGATAACTTCCTTCATAATAAGTTAGCAACCTGAACTGTGTAAACAGATATTCCGAATTATTCTTCATGGTAAAATCCAGTTGCGAAAGTGGTTGTCTCAGTCCGTCCTTCCAAAGTTCCAGTGAACCAACGCCAAATCCCTTCACGGGTTCGTCAAACAAAACAGTAAAGGCAGTTCGATGCTGAGAGTCGTAACCGCCATCAGTGGATGGAGTAATTTTGCTCACCATTGCTGATGTCTGGTCAATTTCCCATTCAACACTTTGAACCAACATTCCGTTAATTCCATCAAGCGATTTGATGTTTGACAAATCAACCGTGAGTGAATATTTACCGTCAGCTGACATAAATGCCAATAATCCTGAAAGCTGGAATAATTTTCCCTCTGTATCCATCGGAGTAACTTCTACTGTTCCGGAAACCGTTATTCCGTTTTTCTTCCAGGTAAACCGGGCTGGAAGTAACGTCGATTTATCAACAGGCAGATTGAACCGAAGCATCATTAAATCCATAGGTGCACCAACATTATTACCGGGCAATCCAATAAATTCACTGACTGCCGGTATTCCGACGAATTGGGTCCAGTTTGCCTGCTTTCCTTCCACACCGTTAGTTCCTTCAAGGTCTTTAATCTGGCTTGTCAGTATATTTAGTACATAATATCCATCCAGAGTTGATTTCGTTGTGAGGTCAACTTTAAAGGTTGTTTGATTAATCTGGGTCACTAAAACTGTAGCATCCATAATGTCAGAACCGCCCTGTACCCTTAGTACCATGTCTTCATAGTTGAATGTAGCCGGATCAATCGGTTTGTTGAATTCCACATTGATTGAAGTTACCGGACTGGTCACAAACGAAGCAGGTACATTTTCGATCTGCACAATATACGGTGGGTTCTGAGCTGGAGCTGTAAACCGGATGTTGTATTTCTGGGTTGTGTTTGCAGCAAATACATCCAGGAAATGCAACCTATTTTCATATACAGGTTCTTTCCCGTCAGGAAGAGTGACAAAAGTCTGCCAGACATTATCCAGCGGAATGATCTGACCATCTTCACGTGTCACACTGTAAATTTTGTATTTACCGTTTCCCGGATCGCTAAACTTGATGTAGTTCCAGCCTTCCTTAACTGGTGTTACGAGCAGTTCAATCTCATGGTTTCCGGAGGCAATTGTTCCTGAAGTGCTTTGAGAAACTGCCGGAGAAACATCAAGTGTGCCGCCGTTGGAGAGGTAAACAATATCCGGGAATTCTTTGGAGTCCTGGACTTCGTTTACCAGAAAATCGTTGATATTGTCTTCCACTCCGGAATAGATCCGAACACTCCGGATCAATTCATGCATCGTTGCCCCGCTTATGAGGCTAAGTTCAGGATTACCACGACTGTCCAAATGGGTAACTTTGGCTTCATATGAAATGAAATGCCCCAACAGTGTGCTTGTAAGCCACCATTGCCCGATGGTTGCTTTCTTTGGAGCAATATTTCCAAAATCAATATCAATTAATCCCAATTGACGCGGTTGCCCGTTCAGGTTCGAACCGATCAGTGCAAAATTGATGGCCAGGCCCTTTTCGTTTTCTACAATTTTAGGCTGGGCAGCATCAATACGAACATTCTTTGCGGTACCAAAACCGTTATTCTGGATCATGACTGCAAACTCAGCCGGAACGATTTGTTCAACAGGAAGAGTCAACGGATCGTCGCCCAAAATATCCCGCTGCATAAAGTAGTGCAGCCACAAATCGGGGCTTGGATTTACCATGAGCGTAACCGGGAACAAAGGTTTAGTTACCGTTACATCGGTAAACGGATCGAGATATGAGAATGAACCTCCAAACGAATAACTTTTAGGAACTTCAGGTGCAGCGCCTTTTTCAGGAATAAACAATACTGTTGCGCTTCCTTTTTCATTCGGACCAAGCGTTCCGGTTCCGTCAATGCCAGTCAGAATGGAGAGTGCCTTGGTATCAATCTGGAAAAGGTCATTGCTGTTGACACCATTTTCGTCGCGTATTTCAAGGTCTAATTTGATTTCCTTCATGGCGGTTGTCGTATTTCCATTGAAGATGGTTAGTGTTCCTTCAAAGGCTTCACGGGTCATCACCATACTTTGGGTAATGTTGATTGAAACAGATGAACAAACCGAACTGCGTCCGGCATCAACTTGTTCTTTAATTGATTCCATTGATTTGGAATACATATCACCTAAATCGGTAAAACCTCTGGAAATTGCATAATTCTGCATTGAGTCAACTCTATGGATATACTTTGTCAATATGTTATTATCCACGATGTTTGGGAAATCAACTGTTGGCGAATGAATATTCAGTTTATGTGCTTCCAGAGAATTGTTCCAACGTTGCGCAAAAGCACTGATTTCGTCAGCAGTGATGTCGGTTCCGGCCATATTCTGCTGAATTAGAAGAAGATCTGCAGGTTGAACTGGCAGCGATCCTGAGGTGAAAGGATCAACTTCTTTAAGGAAATCAGTAAAATTCTCTTTCGACTGCCAATCCATGGTTCCCATAATTTCGGTGGTGATGGCATCAATTGCTCCGCTTCCGTACAGGAAGGATTGTAAATCATAAACTGACTGTTTCAATATTGGAGGCATTTTGCTGATAGTAGCCGACTTCATTAGACTGTGCGGGGAAAATGGGGGATTTTCATAACATGTACTTGCAGCATTGGCAACAGCAAGTGCACACTGGTAAATGTCTCTTGCATATCTTGCGGGAGTAAAACTTATCGCGCAATTAAAGACATCCATAAACGTGATTTCGAAGTCCATAAATGAATAGAGACATCCAACGACATTCACAAATACCTTGAGATAAGGATGTAAGGTAACACAATTCAGAACTGCCTGGGCTACATCGATTAAGCATTTATCACAGCCAATTTCAGGTGAAGAAATTGATGGCATCCCACCACTGGGGCTATAATAATAATATGCATAACCGCCTCCCCCGTAAACCGGTGTATAGGCAGGTGGATAGTAATTTCCACCCCCCGAGGGACTTGGCTCAGGAGGACAAGTTCTTCCGGAATAGGTAAATCCATTTGTTGATTGATGCCACCTTCGATCTGTTCCGCATTCCCATCCGTAAATGGTGCGGGTATAATTGGTGCATGGGCCTGAAGCTGTTGCCGATTCAGCGGAACTGGCTGATTTTAGTCCTGCCCGTATTTTCATTACAACCGGAACCTGGATGGACTGTTGAGCCAAAAGGTCGAGTTTCGTGAAGTTGGTTACAAATTCATATTCCGGATCATCCGGAAACGTAATCTCAACATCTTTTGCTGTAATCAAACCTTTGTTGGTTAATGTAACCAGGAAAGGATAAGTCTGGTCGTTCAAAAGTTGTGGCATTTCTGTTGGCATTTCAATCACCACCACAGGTACAGGTACATTGGTCTCAAATTTCATAACCAGTTGAACTTCATAGTGGTCAACTATTTCTGTTGGCACTACTTCCCAGGTGTATGTG
>DAITNH010000199.1:0-10406 GCA_036834745.1 Prolixibacteraceae bacterium | reverse complement strand
AATCGCAGATTTCACAAGGTTAAAAGCGCCAACTCGATGGCCTTGTGGAAAATGCAAAAAACTTAGGACAAATTTATGAAAAAAAAATTAATTGCAGGAAGGGAACCGCAAAGGTTTTCGCCCTGGCTAAAGCGACTTCTGATTATGAAAATGCTTGTAATTCTGCTTCTTGTAGTAGGCTTAACGTCGAGTTATGCTGAATCGGATGCTCAAACAACCAAATTGAACCTGAAGCTAAAAAGCGGCACGGTTAAAGATGTGATCGAAGAAATTGAGCGGCAAACCGATCTTTCGTTCATGTACGATAACAATGTTTTTAATGTCGATCGGCCAGTTTCGATCAGTGTTGAAAACGCAACGGTAAAGTCGGTGGTCGAAAAACTTATTTCGGGCGAAAACCTGAAATACGAAATGGTAAACCGTTACATTGTGATTACTGCGAATAACACACCATCAGCCTTTTCGCAGCAACAAAAATCCGTGTCCGGAAAAGTTACTGACTCGTCTGGAGAAGGCCTTCCAGGGGTTTCTGTAGTTGTAAAAGGAACAACCATTGGGACGATTACTGACATAGATGGGAATTATTCAATTTCCAATATTCCTGAAGATGCAACGATGCAGTTTTCGTTTATCGGCATGAAATTGCAGGAATTTGTTGTTGGAAACAAAACCAGTGTGAATGTGACCATGGAAGAAGAGACTGTTGGGATTGAAGAGGTTATTGCTATTGGGTACGGAACCATGAAAAAAAGTGATTTGACCGGTTCGGTAACATCTGTATCTTCAGCCGAATTAGCTGCTTATCCTGCATTAGGAGCGACACAGGCACTCCAGGGTCGTGCTTCAGGGGTAATGGTTACTTCAAGAAATGGTGAACCGGGAACTGAAGCCCGTATTCGAATCCGCGGAGGTACTTCAATTAATGCCAGCAGCGAACCATTGTATGTGGTTGACGGCTTTGCTGGAGGTTCGGTACCCGCACCAGAGGATATTCAGTCGATTGAAATTTTAAAAGATGCTTCGGCTACAGCTATTTACGGATCGAGGGGTGCTAACGGCGTTGTACTGGTAACAACCAAAAGAGGAAAAGCAGGCAAAACAAATATTGAACTTAATTCATCTTATTCGGTTCAGCAAATTGGCAAGAAATTGGATATGCTGAATGGGCAGGAATTTGCCGAATTGATGAATGATATGTACAAAAACGACGGATTAACAGCAATTCCTTATCCAAATCCACAACAATATGGCGAAGGAACCGATTGGCAGGACGAAATATTCAGGACAGGCATTTTACAGAATTACCAGTTATCTGCCAGTGGTGGCAAGGAAAATTTCAGATTTTATACTTCCGCTAATTACTACGGGAACAAAGGAACAGTGATCAATTCAAACTTCAACCGGATTTCAGCATTAACAAACCTGGATGTTGACTTTAACGATCATATAAAGTTTGGCACTAAAATGAATTTTACCCGCACAATGCAGGATGGTGTAAGGACTCAGGAGGCAAGCGGGGGAACGACTGGTACAGGAGTGGTTTCTGCAGCATTAAAGTTCGAACCAGTACAAGGGGTTTATGATGAGAATGGGATGTACACCCGTCACAAAATAGGTGACCCACACGATAACCCGGTAGCTATTGCAATGGAAATGCAAAACAATATGGTTATTGATGTTTTTCAAGGAAATTCATACGCTGAAATTAATTTATCAAAGGATTTAATGTTCCGGTCAACCGTTGGGGTGCAGATTTATAACAGCAGAAACGGACAATACATTCCAACAACATTAAAAGACGGTGAAAACTTTGGTGGTATTGGTTCAATTTCGTCGAATAAAAACACCATTTTGCTGAATGAAAATTATCTGACTTACAACAAAGCGATCAACGATTTAAATAAGTTAAACTTTATGGCAGGTTATTCCTACCAGTCAAACCGGAGTGAATACTGGAATGCCTCCAACCAAAATTTTATTACCAATTCATTCTCGTTTTGGAACCTGGGCGGTGGTTCCAGTTTTCAAAATCCTTCATCAAGTTTAACCCAATGGGTACTTGCTTCTTTCTACGGAAGGTTAAATTACAACTTTGCCAACAAATACCTGCTTACATTCACCGGACGTTATGATGGTTCATCACGTTTTGGTGCAAACCACAAATGGGCATTTTTCCCATCGGGAGCATTTGCATGGAATGTGAAAGAAGAGCCATTTATGAAAAAAATATCGGAACTGAGTCATCTGAAATTAAGAACAAGTTACGGAATGACCGGGAATACTGAGATTGGCTCGTACCGATCACTGGCTTTGTTTACGCCCTCCACTACAGTCATTGATGGAACTCCGGTTAACGCCATTATGCCCAGCACGGTTGCAAATAAAAACTTAACTTGGGAAAGTACTTCTCAAACTGACGTTGGATTGGATGTGGGATTATTTAACGAACGTCTGATTTTTACAGCCGATTATTATTACAAAAAAACTGAAGACCTTTTGTATAATGTTCCACTTCCTGAATATTCCGGATACACTACTTCTTTGCAAAATATGGGCAGCGTATTAAATAAAGGCTGGGAATTCTCTGTATCAACTGTCAATCTGAACGGATCATTGAAATGGAATACCGATTTCAATATTTCATTTAACCGGAACAAAATACTTGATCTGGCAGGTGGTGATGTTTTGTATTCAACAGTGCCAGGTCACATGCTTTCTTCCGATTCACAAGTACTTAGAGAAGGCGAAGTTATAGGCGCATTCTATGGTTGGATATTTGACGGAGTTTATCAGCAGGGAGATAATTTTAGTGCTGAGCCAAATAAAAAACCGGGGAACATAAAATATCGTGATGTGACAGGGCGCGATGCAAGCGGCAAGCTTGATGGCAAACCGGATGGATCGGTTAACATGGACGACCGTGTTATCATTGGAAATCCCCATCCCGATTTCATTTTTGGATTGAACAACGATTTTAAATATAAAAATTTCGATTTAAATATTTTTATACACGGTAGTGTTGGGAACGACATGATGAATTATACCCGCATGGAACTAGATTGGCTGGCAGGGAAAAGCAATGCGACCAAAGACGCTCTTAACCGATGGACACCAACAAATACAAACACGGATGTTCCTATGGCTTCAGGAGGAAATAAAGCGGAAGTGTCAACTCGCTGGGTTGAAGATGGTTCTTATGTCAGATTGAAAAACATTGCATTAGGATATAATTTACAAGGGAGCATCTTACAGAGATTTAACTTATCCTCATTAAGAGTTTATATAAGCGCTCAAAATTTCTTCACTTTCACGAAGTATTCTGGCTATGATCCTGAAGTAAGTTTCAGAGATTCCAACACAAACGTTGGTCTGGATTATGGAAGCTACCCCAATGTGAAATCTTTGACCATAGGTGTCAATATCGGTCTGTAAAACGTAATATAAAGTAAAAGTAAAAACAATGAAAAAGATTAATAAAATTATTATAATGAGCTTGGCTCTCTTGTCCTTGCTCGCTTGCACCAATCTGGATGAGGAACCAGTCGGGTTGTTAGCTCCCCAATCATTTTTTAAGACACAGGCTGATGCTGAAGCTGCTGTAATGGGAGGTTATTCCTGGATTGAAAGTGAGTTTCTTTATGGCCGGAGGCTTCTGATTGTCCTCCAGCTAGCTGGTGATATGTGCGACATAGGCGACATAGGAACTCCGGCTCAACGGGTTCAGGTAAATAATTTCACAGCAGACTCAAATAATGGAGCGGTTACTGACATGTGGCCAGCTTTTTATCAGGTTATCGGGGCTGCAAATTCAGCCATCAGTGGAATACCTGGGGTTGAGATGAATGAAGATTATAAAAACCAGTTAATTGCTGAAGCAAAGATGATCAGGGCGCTTTGCTATTATCACATGGTTCAGCTATGGGGTGATATCCCATATATGGGCGAATTTGTTTCGGATCCTGCTTCAATAAAGGACATCTCAAAAACACCTGCATCAGAAATTTACAAGCATATTATCGCTGATTGTGAGGAAGGCATTAAATATCTGCCAAACACCTATACAAAAGGTATTAGGAGCAGACCAACCAAAGGGGCCGCCAAAACCATGCTGGCTTCAGTGTATCTGACCACGAAAGACTATGCCAAAGCTGCACAATATGCCGAAGACGTGATTAATAATGCTTCTGTTTACGGGTATGACCTGCTTGCAGATTACCAGGATTTATGGAAAGCAGTAAATGGCGACCATAAAGAACAAATCTGGGCTGTCGATTTTAAAGGAAGTTTCAAGGGAGCGACTTACCCTCAGCAGGTTGATTTTATGGCTCCTATTACTGGTGTCAGAGATGCGAATATGCAGGGATGGAGTGTGGTTGTTGCATCTCCAGGTGTATATGCAAGTTTCGACGATAGGGACTATCGGAAAAAAGTTAGTTTCGTGACCGAAACGCCGGTAAAAGGAGTAATGACTCCTTATACAAAATGGAGATGGCCGCGTATTCATATTGCTAAATGGTGTTTATATCCGGGCGCTTCGGCTGCCGATGGAACATTATCCGATCACAATTACAATATTTTCCGCTATGCTGAAGTATTGTTGATTGCTGCGGAAGCAATTAACGAGGCCAGCGGAGGCCCAAATGCTAAGGCATACGAATACATTAATAAAGTGCGGACACGCGCCAGAAATTATGATGGCGCGCAGACCGAATTTCCGGCTAATCTGATTGCGGGAATGTCTCAAGCTGATTTTAGGGCCGCGGTTCGTGAAGAACGTCGTGTAGAACTTGCGTTCGAATGGAAACGGTGGTATGATATTAAACGTTGGGATATTGGTACGGAGGTTTTCACAGGATCAAACTCATACGAACCTCATCCAAATTTCCAAAAAATCCGTTATTTTCTGCCATTACCTCAGGACGAACTGGATCGAAATCCTAATTTATTGCCGCAGAATCCAGGGTATTAGAATGTTTTTAATAGAAAATGAGAAGAGAAACTTTTAGTGGTTTCTGTTCCTATCTCTTAAAATTCCTTCAATTATTAGAAAAGAAGATAGAACAATCTATAATTTGAGATACTCAGATTATAGATTGTGATCTTCTGTAATAGTCATCAATACAGTAAATTAAGGCAAGTTTAAAATGAATGTTAAAACTACAATATCCGAAATAAAATTAATATTGCTTTTTTTTATTTTGCATAATTCCGTCTATGCAGAAACTAAGTCCAAAGATTTTACCAAGTATGTTAATCCCTTTATTGGGACAACAAAATTTGGCCATTGTTCTCCAAGCTCTTGTGTTCCGTTTGGTTTAATCCAAGCGGGTCCGGAAACTGGGAATTTTGATTGGGAATATGCTGCAGGTTATCAATACAATGATTCAACTGTTTATGGATTTTCCCAAACACGGTTAAATGGAACCGGTGTTCCTGATTTGGGTGACCTTCTCATACTGCCTTTCAACGGAGGGATCGAACAAGAGGTATATTACAGCCGAATCAATAAAGAGAGAGAGAATGCTTCTCCTGGATATTATACTGTAAAATTAGAAGATTCAGATATAAATGTTGGAATTACAGCATCAGAACATGTAGCTTTTTACCACATTGCTTATAACTCTGATAAAGAGCAACATTTACTGATTGATTTTCAGAGTGCATTAGTTAATAGCAAAAATAAGATTTTTACCCATGTTGAGAATTCAGAGATTAGTTTCGAAAGCCCTTTTATTATATCGGGTCATACTAAAACAAATGAATGGGTCAATAGGACTTATTATTATACCATTGAATTTAATAAGCCATTTGAAAGAAAGACACTTCTACCAAAGAGAAATGATTTAGAAAAAGCACCCAGATATATATTGGATTTTAACACAAAAAGTGGCGGTGATCTTTATATAAAAATTTCTTTATCATCTACCAGCATAGAAGGAGCCAAAAGAAACCTTAAGGCCGAAATACCTGAATGGAACTTTGAAGAAATCAAAGAAGATGCTAAGGATAAATGGAATAATTATTTATCCCGAATCGAAATTGAAGGTGCAGAAGCACAGAAAAATAGTTTCTACACCTCATTATATCATCTTTTAATACAGCCCAATAATATCTCTGATGTAGGTGAAAAAGCATTCTATTCAACTTTCTCTCTTTGGGATACTTACCGGGCAGCACATCCGTTATATACTATTTTATGTCCTGAACATGTTGATGATTTTATAAATTCCATGCTGAATCAATATAATTATCAAGGATTTCTTCCCATTTGGGCTCTATGGGGTGAAGAAACATACTGTATGATTGGTAATCATGCAGTTCCGGTTATCGTGGATGCATTTTTAAAAGGCTTTAAGGGCTTTGATAAAGAAAAAGCTTATGAGGCCATTAAACGGACTTTAATTGAGAACCATAAAGGATCTGACTGGGAAATATATGACAAATATGGGTATTATCCTTTTGACCTTATTAAGACAGAGTCAGTTTCAAAGACACTGGAATCATGTTATGACGACTATTGTGCTTCGCTTTATGCAAAAGTCCTGGGCAAAGAAAAGGATTATGAATTTTTCAAAAAGAGGTCTGATTATTATAAAAACCTATTCGATCCTGAAACGAGTTTGATGAGAGGAAAGGATTCTGGAGGAAAATGGAGAATTCCATTTAATTCGCTGGAACTATCTCATGCCAGCATGTGGGGAGGTGATTATACTGAAGGTAATGCGTGGCAATATACTTGGCATATCCAGCATGATATCAAAGGACTGGTTGACCTCATGGGAGGGAAAGAACCGTTTATTACGAAACTGGACTCTCTATTTGAAATTGAGAATGCTAGCCAGAATTTTGTTTCAGATGTGACCGGAATGAAAGGGCAGTATGCCCACGGCAATGAGCCAAGTCATCACATTGTTTATTTATATACGCTTGCTGGTAAACCATGGAAAACAGAAAAATTGGTTCATGATATTTGCAGATCCATGTATCAGGATAAAGTCGATGGTTTATGTGGAAATGATGATTGTGGTCAAATGTCAGCCTGGTACATATTTAGTTGTTTGGGCTTTTATCCTGTTAATCCATGCGGCGGAGAATATGTTTTAGGGGCCCCACAAATTGATAATGCCTGCATAAAATTATCAAATGGCAAGCAATTTAAGATTGAAGCAGTAAATCGTACCGATGAAAACATCTATGTTGACCATATTGAATTAAATGGGAAAAGATTGGAAAGTAATACGATAAATCATAATGAACTTATTGGAGGAGGGGTGTTAAGGTTTTACATGAGTTCTTTTCCTCACTGATCATTTCCTCTTTTGTTAATGGAAATTCAAAAGCTCGAAATGATAGGTATTAATTCTGACAACTGCTATGCAGTCAAAGCAGGTGAGTTTATTTGCTTTGATTCAGAAATGGAATAATCAAATATTAAATCAAAAATCATAATGAGAAAATTAGATATAATTCTTTTGAGCATATTAATCACTCTTGGTTATTATTCAAGTCAGGCTTCAGGGATGAATAAAAAAATTGATACACAAAGAATGATTAATTATTGTTTGGGGAAGGTCGAAGTAACAATGAATAGTCTTAGAAATTTTGATAGTCCCCCACGAAATATTCTGGAAGGACAAAAAGAATGGAATACAGTTTCTATTCACGATTGGACTAGCGGTTTTTGGCCGGGAATATTGTGGTATTCATATGAAGAATCTCACGATTCAACTATTCTAAATATGGCCGGAAAATACACAGTTCCCTTAAAAGGGATACTTAATTCTCCGGTTGGGAACCATGATTTAGGCTTTATGCTATATAATAGTTTTGGAAATGGTTATCGATTAACGAGTGATCCTAAATACAAAGAAATATTACTCATTGCTGCAGATTCACTTGCAACCCTTTTTAATCCTAAAGTAGGAACAATTCTTTCGTGGCCTTCAATGCGCCAGAAAATGAATTGGCCGCATAATACAATCATCGATAATATGATGAACTTGGAATTACTTTTTTGGGCATCAAAAAATGGAGGAAGTCATGACTTATATGATATGGCTGTTAGTCATGCAGAGAAATGTATGACTTCGTTAGTTCGATCAGATTATTCAACTTTTCATGTAGCTGTGTTCGATACCATTGATGGTCATTTTATAAAAGGGGTAACGCATCAGGGATATCGAGACAGTTCATTGTGGGCCAGGGGGCAGGCCTGGGGAATTTATGGTTATACAATGTGCTACCGGGAGACTGGCAAAGAAGAGTTTTTGGAAACGGCCGAAGAGCTGGCCGATGTATTTATCAAACGCTTACCGGAGGATGGCATTCCTTACTGGGATTTCGAGGATCCAGCCATCCCTAATGCACCCAAAGACGCCTCTGCTGCTGCGATTGCTGCTTCGGGCATGTTGGAACTTTCTACATTTGTAAAGAATGAAAAAGCTAGTGCCAGATACAAAAAAGCAGCCATTGCCCTGTTAACAAAACTTTCCACAGTCATGTACCTGAGTGAGGATACGAATCAGGCCATGTTGCTACACTCTACAGGTCACAAACCAGTCAACTCCGAAATTGACGCATCCATTATCTATGCCGACTATTATTACTTGGAAGCACTTCATCGGATGAAAAAAATGAAATAATAAAATAATTTCTCTACTCATCAGTATATGCTCAAAAACTGATAATTGCTGGTGCAGATTTGAAATCTGCGCTTCTTATTAACGAGGGATTTTCAATGCCATACTTAATCGATGAATAAAGCTTTTAATTTACCCCTTTGCCCGCAACGGGAAGGGGGTTTTTATTTTCAAATTAATCCATCATACATTTAAAGAGCATTCATTTACCGCCAGTAGTCATTTGTTAATAAATTTGTTAATAAATAATCAGTGTTAAGTAATAATTTATTAATCGGAATGTCGGAACTTGTATATATAAAGTTCAAACAACATTTTTATTAATTAAAAATCATTTATTTATGGCAAAAACTTCAGAAACAGGTCACGCTAAAAATGTGGCCAATTTTGCGCAACTGGTAGCAATCTGCACATCGTATGGCGCAATTTATCAACCAAGTAATCCCGCTTTCAACTTCAGGGCTTGGGTAGCGTCTTGATTCAGGCGAAAGACTGTCTGACCTCCATCAACAGCGCTCAGGCCATTTTTTCCCATGCACTTTCGACGCACGGAATGGTATTTAATCCCCTTCGCAAACTGGGAACCCGTATCGGTAGTGCCGTAAAAGCATCGGGAGTTTCCAAACAAACGAAAGATCAGGTCGCAGCATTTACCATCGGCAGGCAATGCCAGTGGTCGGGCGTACCGATTACGACTGCATGTAAATCTTTAGTTTCCAGTAATTTCCTGAAATCTCCGTACAATTTTGGTTTCTGATTGTAGGTTTTCAGAATTTCGGCAGCTTTATCGTTCAGGATATTTTGGTCGATGTCGCAGAGACCAATGCAATTGACTCCGGGAATATTGAGGTGATTCTTCAGATCGCCAAAACCCATACTTCGGCAACCAATGAGTGCAATGTTGATTTGGTCGCTGGGGGCCACTTTTCGGGTTGCAGCCTGAATTGCTCCGGGGAAACTGCTGATTAGTCCCATTCCTGCGGTTGCTGCAACTGAATTCCGGATAAATGATCTTCAGTTTGTAGTCATTGCTTTTAAGTTAGTTGGTTAATAAAATCAAGCTAAATATAACACAAGCAGATTGAATGAAAAAGTCAAACGGAACAAGGATCGGTTTCCCGATGACTTTATGTTTCAACTATCCGACGATGAAAAAGCAGAGGTTATCGCAAATTGCGACCACCTTGAAAAACTCAAATTTTCCAGAACGAATCCTTATGCATTTTCAGAACATGGAACAATTATGCTTGCCAGTGTATTGAACACACCAATCGCAATTCAAACCAGCGTATTAATTGTAAGGGCATTTGTAAAGTTGAGGGAGATTTTATCCGCAAATAAAGAATTGGAAAGAAAGTTATTTGATCTTGAATCCAGATATGACAAGCAATTTTCAATGGTATTTCAAGCCATCAGGGAATTGATGCAACAGCAAACAACTGTTAAAAAGCGACCACAAATTGGTTATAAAATTGGTCAAAAAAGCAAATAGAAAAGACTCTGCCGATTAGTCGCTCCCACCCCTGTCAGGTTTCGAAAACCTGACAGGGGTAAACACAACCATTGCATTTGTTTGAAAATATAATTTAACAAAAGAAGGATATGTATAGAAATATTAATGCAAAAGGTTAACTTTGGGAATGGATACAAATACATTAGCGCAGCCTTTGATCGAGCCTTTGATGAAAGATATTAGGGACTTCTGTAATCAACTGGATATTCCGGCAATGCTGACCCCCCTTGTCCGGTGATGTTGACCCCCCACAA
>DAITNH010000198.1:0-10480 GCA_036834745.1 Prolixibacteraceae bacterium | reverse complement strand
TTGGCGCGATGCCGATGGAACTGCCGATGAATTCATTACGTTCTGTGCCGAAAAATTTATAGCCGATCCTGCGAAAAAGGAAGCTTCTTTCACCCGTTTTTCGGAGTATTTCGAATCGCTGTACGGACATTTCAACAAACTGACACTCGATATGCAGGAAAATGTGCAGCTTCAGAAGGGCGAAGTGCTGCCGATCGACCCACTGTTTGCCGGTTACAATCCGGGCGCTCACCTGATGAACGATTTTTACGGCAACAAAATAGCCTTCATCGTTGCCCTCAACTTTCCGTATTATTCAACCGAAGAAAAGAATCAACTCGCGTCAGGCTGGTCGCCGTTGGAATGGGGTTTTACACGGATGGGCGATGTGTTCAGCTCGCGCGTACCCTCGGAACTGGTTCAGCAGGAATCGAAAGTTTCGGCTGAAGGCGATGCCTACATTGCCGACTACAACATTTACATGGGCAATTTGCTGAACAAAGACAACCAGAAACTATTTCCGGCTGACATGGTTTTGCTGAGCCACTGGAACCTGCGCGACGAAATAAAGGCCAACTATTCAAACAAGGAAGTGGGCTACGAAAAACAGGGATTGATCTATCAGGTAATGCAGCGGATCGTCGATCAGTCGATTCCGAAAGTCGTCATTAACTCCGGAAATCAGGACTGGAACCCGGTTACCAACGAGGTGATTGTTGCGGGTGCAAAAACCGAAAGTCCGGCTGAAACAGATGGTCGTTACCAGCAAATCCTGAATAACTTTCATGTTTATCAGGCCGTCGATGAATATAGTCCGACCATGCCAACTGCCATTCAGCGCGCATTTTCGGCAGGAATGCAGGTTCCGCAGCCTGAAGTAGAAAAACTGTTCACCGAATTTCTGGCTTCACCGCAAATTAAGGAAGTGGCCGAAATCATCAAAAAACGTTTGGGACGCGACCTGGCTCCATGGGACATTTGGTACGACGGATTCAAGGCACGCAGTTCGATCAACGAAGAAATGCTGAATTCGATCACCGAAAAGAAATACCCGAATGCACAGGCACTCGAAGCCGATCTCGGAAACCTTCTCCTGAAGTTGGGTTTCACCAAAGAAAAGGCTGAATTCCTTGCATCGCGCATTGCTGTTGATCCGGCCCGTGGTTCAGGACATGCATGGGGCGCACAGATGAAAGCCGAAAAAGCGCATTTGCGCACCCGTATTCCGGCCACCGGAATGAATTACAAAGGCTACAACATTGCCATTCATGAGTTCGGTCACAATGTTGAACAAACCATTTCGCTCAACGATGTTCCGAATTACATGATCAACGGTGTTCCGAATACTGCTTTTACCGAAGCACTGGCTTTTGTATTTCAGGAACGCGACTTGTTTTTGCTGAACATGAAAGACACGAATCCGGAAAAGGAAACCCTGAAAACACTGGATATTTTCTGGTCGCTGTACGAAATCATGGGAGTTTCGGTGGTGGACATGAAAATGTGGCAATGGCTGTACGCCAACCCGAACGCTACGGCAGCTCAATTGCGCGACGCGGTGCTGCAAATTACCAAAGACATCTGGAACACTTATTACGCGCCGGCTTTCGGCATGAAAGACCAACCTATTCTGGGCATTTATTCCCACATGATCAACTCGCCGATGTACCTTCCGAATTACGCATTTGGCCACCTGATTCATTTCCAGCTGGAAGAACATTTCAAAACGCACGAGTTTGCACCTGAAGTGCTGCGCATTTATGCACTGGGCCAGTTAACTCCCAACGAATGGATGAAACAGGCAGTCGGAACGCCACTTTCGAACGAAGCCATCCTGAAAGCCACGGAGGAAGCGGTTGCGAAGATGAAGGCCCCCTAATCCCTCCTTCGGCAGGCTCAGGCAACACGCAGGGGGACTTTTTGATCGCAACATTTCAAGTCAATAATTCATCAGCCGACAGGTCTTTCGCTACCAGAAAGCGGCAGAGCCGCAAAATATTTGTAGCATCAAAGTCAATAAAGCGGGTTAGGTGCAGCGCACCGGAATATTGAAAATAAATACGTTCTGAATTTCGGTGCGCTGCACCTCCTGTGTCAATCTTAAACTATAAACTACAAATATCAACGGTGCGCTGCACCTGAAAGGATGGATTTATTTCACCCACACAAAACGTCATAAAACCATCTGTTCTCCTTTTTTACCCCGATAATAACCCAACAATGCGGCTGCCAGCGATAAAATCCACCCGCCGCAAATGACCATCCAGAGTGAGCTTTTCCAGAAAGTGCTTTCTACAATGGCAGAGATGATGCCAACCACATTGCAAAGAACAGGTACATACCAGATACTTTTGTAATCCTGTCTGCAAATAAAAAAACATCCGGCTGCGATGATAAGGTTGTAAAGCATATAAAATATCAGCTCCGCCGCTACATTTTCATCTGAAATTTTGAAAATAGCAGCTATGATATCACCCACAATCATCAGAACGACAAACGCCAATACAACAGTCAGCAATGCGAGACCCCAACTGGGGATTCCACTTAACAAGGATTTTTTACCTGCCCGTTTCATTTTGTTTTTTTTTTATAAAATTTACAAAATAATCCGGTTAAAATCAATCGCAAGGGGGAGGCAGAATTAAAAATTCAAAATACTTATATCCAATGAAAACAATCATTTTCTCACTAATCCTGATCGTCTTTCTATTCAGCTGCAAGGACAAAAAAAAACCATCCACAGATCTCATTACCTTGTCGAACGGAACAATTGAAATCAGCATTTTGCCTGATGTGGGGGGACGGCTGGTTCGGGCATCATTGGTTGGACAGGAAAATATCCTGAATTCAGATCCGTCGCAGTGGAACGAAAGTCCGGAGAAACGACCGACCCTCGATCCCACTGCACCGTTCAAGGCTTACAACGGGCACATCACCTGGCTGAGCCCGCAATCGGAATGGTGGACCAAACAGGATTCGTTTCCGGACTTAAAGTACAACCGTTCAAACTGGCCGCCGGATCCAACCCTCACGCTTGCCCCCTATTGGGTGGTAGGTGAGAAAACCGGCGAAATTGCACTGGTGAGCCCCGAAAGTCCGTTCACAAAAGTTCAGCTTACCAAAATTTACCGCATCGATGGCAACACCGTTACCCTCACCACCATGGCCCGTAACATCGGCAATGACACGGTCAGCTGGGGACTTTGGCACAACACGCGCATGAATGGCTGGGATGCCGTTTTTGTACAGGCCGACTCAACTGAACTGATAAAAACCGAATACATGAATCAGGGTGGAACCCGGAAGCCGGAACTGCAATACACAAAAGGCTATTTCACCTACAATACCGTTCTGCCCGAAGCGCCGGAAACGGTTTACAAATCGAAATCATTTTTTACAGCCGAAACGCCTTTGATTGCCGGATACCACCAAAACCAGTGGCTGATTATCCGAAGCGAACCGCTTGACCCGGCATTGGTTCATCCTGAACAGGGGCGTATCGAAATTTACCTGGAAAACTCGGTGAATCCGACCAGTGATTTGCAGGAACTCGAAATGCATTTTGCCTACCGGAAAATTGCACCGCAAGCCTTCATCGAAGCCGCCGAAACATGGGAAATTCTGCCAGGCAGCGGCCTGACCGACAAAAAGGAGTTGCTCGAAGAACTAAGGGAAAAGCTGAAATCGAAAGTGGTCAGTGATCAGTGATCAGTGATCAGTGATCAGTCGCATTTTGTCAACATTCAACAGCAAGCAACCTGTATTTGTTGTTGGTTCAGCAATGCGAGACCCCAACTGGGGATTCCACTTAACAAGGATTTTTTACCTGTCCGTTTCATTTTGTAATTTTTTATAAAATTTACAAAATAATCCGGTTAAAATCAATCGCAAGGCAGAGGCAGAATTAAAAATAATTTTGCTGATGAGCGTATCACCAGCCCCGAAATACGGAGTTACATCATGAGCCGGATCAAGGAAAAAAAACAGGAAACCCAACCGATATCCTGTTTTTTTCTTTTCTTTATAAAACCAAAACCAACTGAACCAAAACGTTTTTTTTACCATGAAACTACTTGTACTTCTTTTAACCACATTCTTGGCATTGCTACTGAGTCCGGACAACGAAATTTCGCAGTGGAGAGGCCCTGCACGCGATGGTATTTATCCTGAAACGAATTTGATGAAAAAATGGCCTGCCGATGGGCCGGCGTTGAAGTTAAAAATCGAAAACGTCGGGAAAGGATTGTCACAGCCCGTTGTGTATAAAAATACAATCTATATAACCGGACTTAAATCCGACACACTGGATGTTATTTCTGCCTTCGGTATGGAGGGGAAGCTGCTTTGGGAAAAAACATACAGCCGGGCATGGCAAAGGACTTATCCGGAATCGCGGGGAACGCCAACCATCGAAAATAACAGGATATACCTGATAGGTGGAATGGGCGAGCTGGTTTGCCTGAGTACAAACGGAGGAGATGTAATCTGGAGAAAAGATCCGCTAAAAGATTTCGGGGGGAAAAATATGCACTGGGGAAATGTGGAATCGGTGCTTTTAACCGACGAGGCTGCGTTATACGTTACCGGGGGCGATCAAACAACACTGGTCGCCTATCAAAAAGAAACCGGTGAGTTACTTTGGAAAAGCAAAAGCAGGAGTGGCAGCAAATCGTATGCTTCATCATCGTTGGTCGAATGGGGCGGAATGAAAATCGTGCTGGTACAAACTTCCGACGATCTTATCGGAATAGATGCAGGCAACGGGAATATCCTTTGGAGTTACAACACCATTCAGTATCATACAGAAAAAGGGAAGGGCGAAGCGGCAAACACGCCTCTTTTCTATAATGGCGATATTTTTATTACCTATGGAAACGAGCAGCCTGCCATGCTTTTTAGTATCGCCGGCGATGGAAAATCGGTTTCCCTGAAATGGAAAAACGAAGTCCTCGATACGCATCATGGAGGTTTGGTTTTTCTTAACGGGGCAATTTATGGTTCCACCATGCTCGATAATACCAGGGGGAACTGGGCATCGGTTGATTGGGAAACCGGAAAAACCAACTGGGAGACGACATGGTTTACCAAAGGATCTGTTATCGCGGCCGATGGCATGTTGTACTTTTATGAAGAAAAAGGTGGAAATGTTGCCCTGGTAAAACCCGATACCAGCGATCTGAATATAATCAGTACGTTTCAGGTAAAAGGTGGCGAAGGACCACACTGGGCGCACCCATCCATTTACAATAAAATGTTGCTGATAAGGCATGGAAGTGTATTGCTGGTTTACGATATCGCGGAATAAACAAAACCAATGATTTTACCGCATGACCGACATGCACAGCAAAGAATTACTGAGTTATAACATGAGCCGGATCAGACTTCTTGGGATTACTGAGCGGGTGACTTCTCTCTGGTAGCGGTCTGTTCTGAATCTTTAAATCATTGAATTAAAATAGTCACCCGCTCAGTTTGATCCACATTGGGGGTGAGACAATCTTTCGGACGGAAGGACATTTGAGTTACAGGGCTAAAGCCCAAACGCTTTTGTATTCCCTTTGCCGTCACATAAATGTGACGGCAAAGGATATTGCTTTTATCAGCAGAAATGTTTATTCAGAGCATTAATATCCTTTGCCGTCTGCTTTAGCTGACGGATCAATGTGCATTTTTTTCACCGGCCGCGCCCAAATCTTGTTCAAAGCACCAGTCTTCTTTCGGCCGAAAGGGATTTCCCCAGCAAATTGCAACAAACACTGCCATCCGATCCGGTTCGACAATTATTTCCTACTTTTGGGTATGACCGACGTGCATAGTACCGAAATACGCAGTTACAACATGAGCCGGATAAAAGGCAAAAACACCAAACCTGAACTATTGGTGCGGAGATTTCTTTTTGCCAATGGTTTCCGTTACCGCCTGAATGTAAAAACCCTCCCCGGAAAACCCGACATCGTACTTCCCAAATACAAAACAGTCATTTTTATTAACGGCTGTTTTTGGCACGGACACAAAGGCTGCCGTTACTTCGTACTCCCCAAAACCCGCACCGAATGGTGGTTGCAAAAAATCTCCGATACGCAAATCCGCGACCAGTCATCTGAACAGGAATTGAAAAAACTGGGTTGGAAAGTGATCGTAATTTGGGAATGTGAATTGAAGAAAACAAACCTACCAACCACATTATCAGCTCTCATTTCTGAGATTTAATAACACTCACATTTAATTAAAATTCAAAGTCATTTTGGTTTAAGAAAATCAAAACGTGACTTATAATCCGTTGACCTATAATCAACACAAACATACTTTTAGCACCATGGAAATACGAGCAAAAATCGGCTTGAGAATCAAAGAATTGAGGAAAGCCAAAGGACTATCACAAGAACAATTAGCATTAAAAGCGGAGATTGACCGGACATACATGGCAAGTGTGGAAAACGGAAAAAGGAATGTGGCCATAGTGAATATTGAAAAGATTGTAACCGCATTGGGAGAGAATTTTGAATCATTTTTTAAAGGTTTTGACAAGGAGAAGTAATGGCTAAGACTAAATATACTGCATTAAAAAAACTACTGGAGTTAAAACCTGAAAATGACGACAAGAATCAGCAGGCTGCGTTAACTCATTATTTACAAGGCGGAGATGAAGAATATTTAAAAATGATTACTGAGGAAAGTGCCGAAACGTACCTTTCCAAGATTTCTCATTTCCAGAAGAAACCATTAAAGCAAGCATTTCAGCAATCCATTGTTTGGGATGTTCCATTTCCACCAACAGAAAATCCAAAATTTTCATTTATTGATTTATTTGCAGGTATAGGCGGGATAAGGCTCGCATATCAAAAGGCTGGCGGTAAATGTGTTTTTTCTTCCGAGTATAATAAATTCGCAAAGATTACTTACGAGGCTAATTTTGGAGAAGTACCATTTGGTGATATAACAACCATTGATGAAAAGCTGATCCCCAATCATGATATCTTGCTTGCAGGATTTCCTTGCCAGCCCTTTTCCATTGCAGGAGTTTCAAAAAAGAATAGTTTAGGTCGTAATCATGGTTTTCTTGATGAAACTCAGGGGACATTATTCTTTGATATTGCAAGAATTTTGATCGAAAAAAGACCAAAAGCATTTATGCTTGAAAATGTCAAGAATTTAATATCGCATGATAAAGGCAGAACTTTTAAAGTCATTAAAAACACTCTTTTAGAGTTGAATTATTCGATACATTTCAAAGTACTTGATGGGAAACACTTTGTACCTCAGCATCGAGAAAGGATAATTATTGTTGGATTTGATAAAAAGGTTTTCAATGGCGAAGAAGAATTTAATTTCCCAAAGCTGAAAGAACCAACCAGAACTATTAGTGAAATATTGGACAGTGAACCAGATCCCAAATATACATTATCTGATAAATTGTGGAATTATCTGCAAGAATATGCAGCAAAACACAAAGCGCAAGGAAATGGATTTGGTTTTGGATTAGCCAATTTGAATGGAATCAGCAGAACTATGAGTGCTCGCTATTATAAAGATGGCGCTGAAATATTAATTCCTCAACCGAATTCTAATCCACGTCGTCTTACTCCGAGGGAATGCGCTAGACTACAAGGATTCCCTGATGATTTTATTTTTCCGGTATCTGATAATCAAGCCTATCGTCAGTGTGGAAATTCTGTTGTAACTCCATTGATTCAAGCTGTAGCTAAAGAACTTGTAAAAACTTTACTTAATGAACCAGATAGTAAATGATGCTCTAAACTCCATTAATAAGGGGGAGCTTGCTTTTTGTAAATTTATTTCTGCTAATGATGCAGGAAAAACGGGAGCACACCAGGAAGGCTTCTATATTCCGAAGAATTCCTATTCATTGGCGTTCGACAAACCCGGAGTAAAAGGAGAAAACAAAGAATATTTTGTAAAAATAAGATGGCAGTCAGATTTTGAAACGACCAGCCGTTTCATTTATTACGGGAATGGAACCCGCAATGAATATCGCTTAACTCGTTTTGGAAAAGGATTTCCTTTTCTCACAGAAAACAATGTGGGTGATTTATTAATTCTCGTAAAGATTTCATCCGATTATTTTGAAGGATTTGTTTTGCAATCAGACGAAGAAACAGAAGACTTTTTTGCGTCTGTTGGTATTACTTCGCAGGAAACGAATCAGTTAATTCCAAAGAAAATTACTGTTACCGCCGAAGAAAATTTAATGAGTTGTTTCAATACCTATTTAAACTCACTTGTCATTGATTTCCCTTCGACATTTGATTTGGCAAATAATTCGAGAAATTGCTACATTAAATCACACAGAATAACAGATGCAATAATCAAGGGAAATCCTGATAAGGAGCTTTTAAATTGGGTCTTTTCAGAGTATCAGCTATTTAAAATCATTGAAAATGATCGATACAATGAAATAATAAAAACACCATTCCCAAATGTTGAAGAGCTTGTTGTTTTTGCAAATACTGTTTTAAATCGGCGAAAAAGTCGTGCTGGTAAATCACTTGAACATCATCTGTCTGAGGTTTTCCGGATTTGCGATGTAACATTTGAGTCGCAGGGAAAAACGGAAGATAATAAACAGCCTGATTTTATTTTTCCAAACATAGAATCATATAAAAACAACCAATTTGATGATTCAAAATTGATTTTTTTGGCATCAAAAACTACCTGCAAAGATCGTTGGAGACAGATTTTAAATGAAGCAGACAGAATTAAGGAAAAACATCTGTTTACATTACAGCAAGGAATTTCCAGCAATCAATTAAAAGAAATGTATAATTATGGAGTCCAATTGGTCGTACCTGCTCCATATATAAAAAGCTTCCCCGAAGATTTCAAGGCGAGAATTTTATCGCTCGATAAATTTATCTCTTTGGTACAATCGAAACAGACATTGTAAAGGATTCCATCAATATCAGGATAGAATAAATGCTCAATTATTTATACATTTCCGATGTTATTCATACATACTAATGAACTTGCCGGAGTTTCGGGGGTTACGTTTTGTATAATTTGGGAATTAAGATAGTATGACTGGGATGAAATCTGAAAAATTGCGCATTCTTATCGTGGACGACAATCATCTGAACATGATTGTCATGAAACACATGTTTAGTTTTCAGGATTATGATGTTCATTTTGCCGAATGTGGAAAAGCTGCCCTCGATATGGCCCGGAAATATTCACCTCATTTGATTTTATTGGATGTTGTGATGCCTGACATCAGCGGTTTTGAAGTTTGCCGCATTTTAAAACAAGACCAATCGTTTAAAAACACTTCGGTTATTTTTATTTCAGCTGCCAGCGGAATTGATTTTATCATTCAGGCTTTCGAGGCCGGAGGAGTTGATTTCATTTCAAAACCTTTCCGGAAAGAAGAAATTCTGCACCGAATCAAAAAGCATATCGGGTGCAAACTTACCGCATTTGAATTGCTCGAAACATCAACTACTTTGCAGAAAATCAGAAAAGCGCAAAACAGACTGCTTTCGGTATTTGAGAATGAATTGCGAAGTCCGGTCATCAATGTTAAAATGATTTTTGAGTTTATGTCGAAAGGGATTATAGACCCGACAAAAGATGTACAGTATAAAAAGACCATTCTTGATTTGCTGACAAACCTGGATAATAGTTTCTCGGTACTCGAAAATTTAAATGACTGGGCCATTACAGAAAGCGGTAAGCTAAAGAACGAACCTGAAAATATAAATCTGAATGAGGCGGTAGTGAGTTTGGTAAATCTGTATCAGATTGGAATTCATTCGAGAAGTATCCGCGTGAATATCCGGATCGGTACGAACCATGTTGTTTTTGCAGATCAGACGATGTTAAAAACGATCATCCGGAATTTATTCTCGAACGCGTATAAATATACCCCTGTCGGCGGTGCCATTTCGTTTGATTCGTGGATCGAACCGGGTTTTGTTAAAATAGGTGTGTCGGATACCGGACTGGGTATGTCTCAGGATATTCTGGAAAAGATTTTAGATCCGAAGGTATTTTTTAGCTCCATAGGCTTGAACAATGAAATTGGCAATGGCCTGGGGCTCAAACTGTGCAAGGATTTTGTTGAAAAAAGTCAGGGCAGAATATGGATAGAAAGTACACAGAATAAGGGAACCACCGTATTTTTTACGCTACCGGCTAAAAATGAAAATTCCGTTACCGATGACGCCCGGTCATTGGTTTGGTAGGTGTAGTTCTCTACTGTTGCCTATGTGCAACTGCTAAAAAAAAGGCCAATACTGTTCCCTGCCAGCCGCAGGCAGGCGTCCGAAAGATGAATTTTGCCCTGAAAAAGATTTTTGTGCGGACGATTTTCTTTGTCGCATATATGTGACCGTTGCCTAAAGGCAAACGGCAAAGGATAACGCTACGAATAAGCAATTTCGATGATCAGAGCAATATCCTTTGCCGTCACATTCATGTGACGGAGAGAAGATTTCCACCCCAATGGGGGCTTTAGCCCTAATTCACACTTTTCCATTATCTTTCG
>DAITNH010000197.1:0-10507 GCA_036834745.1 Prolixibacteraceae bacterium | reverse complement strand
GAACCTGACCATCGCGCATCAGCACATCCCACCAGTCGGTATTCGGGTAACGCAATGGGTCAATCATTCCAAGCGCCATCCATTGGTCGATGGTACCATCTTTAAACACATAGTTCGAGCGCAATGTATTTGCCGCAGCCTGCCTTTGGTGAATGGTCAGGGCGCGGGGATAATCTGCCATAAACTCATAGGCTTTGGTTGGATGTTCCAATGCAAAGGTGCTGGAATAGTTGATTCTTGTTTTTTCCATTCCTTTTCCTGATTTGGTTGTTATCAGGATAACACCGTTGGCCGCACGTGAACCGTAAACGGCTGATGAAGTCGCATCTTTCAAAACAGAGATGCTTTCAATGTCGTTCATGTTCAGCCTGTTGATGTCAACATCAGGCATTCCGTCAACTACCACCAAAGGGTTGGCATTGTTAACAGTTCCCAAACCGCGTATAAGCAGTGAGACATCGTTTTTTCCGGCCATACCAGAGTTCTGGTTTACTGCCAAACCGGGAATCAATCCATTCAACCCGGATGAAACATTGGTCAGGGAACGACTGGTAATTTTATCGTCAATTTTAACTGCGGAAACGGCACCTGTAAGGTTTACCTTTTTCTGGGTACCGTAACCGATAACTACCACTTCGTCAACGCCCACAGTTTCGTCCAGAAGCACAATGTCGAAAGTTGTTTTTCCTGAAATTGCCACTTCCTGTGAGATCATTCCAACGAAGGAAAATAACAGGGTCTGGGCATTTTCAGGAACATTCAACCGAAAATTACCGTCGTTGTCGGTAATGGTTCCGGTGGTGGTTCCTTTCACCACAACCGAAGTTCCGGGAATTGATTCTCCGTTTTTATCCTTAACGGTTCCTGACACGCCTTTTTGCTGTTCAACAGGAATAGGCGCGACCGTTGCTTTTTTAATCACTACCACGCGGTCTTCTATTTCATACGAAAAACCGTTGGGAACCAGAATTTTGTCAAGTATATCTTCCAGTTTTGCATCTTTCACCTGAATAGATACTGCAGGTATGTCCTTGAGAAGGTCAGACCTGTAAAGGAAGTAGAACTTACTCTGTTCTTCAATTTTCTTCAGAACCTGTTCAATACTGCTGTTTTCCAGCCTTAAAACCAGGTTTGTCTGTTGTGAATACACACTTGCCGATACCTGTAAAAGGCCCAGCAGCATAAATAATACAGTTATCCTCATCATAAGGAATAGTTTTTTCCACCCGTGCCAACGGATAGAGTTACATCGCTTTTTTTTCATAGATTTGTACTGTAAGTTAATACACATTATTTATTTACTACAAGCGGGGCGGGGAATGGTGCGAACATTTCCCGCCTTTTTCTTTCCTATTCAATCATTATTGTATTGTTCTTAATTTCAAAATTCACTTCATTGGTCTTCGCTATTTTTGCCAGAATATCACCAAAATCAGCATAACGTTCAAGGTTTCCGGTAAACATTAATTGCTTGTCGGCTTCATTTGAAAAAACAACTTGTACATCGTACCACTTGGAAAGCGTGCGCATGATTTCTTCCAATGTCTGATCGCGGAAAACAAAACGCCCGTCTTTCCATGCAACATACTGATTAACATCTACAGTTCTTTTTTGAATCTGATTGTTGTTGGAATTTAGGATACTCTGTTCACTGGGTCTCAGCATCAGTGTTACTTCAGGATTACTGATTGAAGAAACTTCCACCTTCCCTTCTGCCAGAGTTGTATATATGTTTGGGTTGTCAGCGTACGACGAGATATTGAATTGAGTTCCAAGAACCTTGACCAGATGATTTCCTGAACTGACCACAAACGGTTTCTTTTCGTTTTTTGATACTTCAAAATATGCTTCCCCGGTAAGTTCAACGTTGCGATCATCGGCTGCAAACTGAACTGGAAAACGCAGGGTGGTTTCTGAATTCAGCCACACTTTTGTGCTGTCTGATAAAATAAGGAAGTATTCACCACCACGCGGAATTTTCAGGGTGTTGTATTTTATGTCAGCATTTTGCCCGGCTGTACCGATGTATTCGAGTTGGTTGCCGGTATTTTTGATTTCGGTGCCGTCAGTAGTAATGATGGATTTGTTACCTGTTGTAAGATCGTACTCGCTGCCATCGGCAAGAATAAGAATTGCTTTGTTGCTGCCGGGAACAATCGATTGCACCTGTTGCTCATTTTTAATTTCTTCAGGATTATTTGGTGCAGAAAACTGAAAATAAATCATGAATAATATGCTGGCTGCAACGCTGGCAACAGCAAGAATTCGTGTATTCCGGTAAGGGGAATGAATACCTGTTTTGTGATGAATATTCCTGAGCGCTTTTTTTAGTTCTGCGGGTGAATTGGCAAATTGGGAGCCATTGGTATAATAACGAAGTGCACTCTCGTAGTATTTACGATGAAGGCTGTTTTCAGACAACCATAGGTTTAGAAGGATTTCTTCTTCCTCAGAGGCCTGATTGTGGATTTTTTTCCAGATGATCTCAAAATCGATGTTTTGATTCAGTTCCGTCATGTTAGTTTTAGTCAAGATACACCCATGACACGCAGCCTGAGAAAAAGGGTGACAGGAATTGAAAATATTTTCAGTAAAATTAAAAGAAGAACCGCAAGGAGCTGCTATCCAGTAACAATTTACGCATTTTTTCCTTCGCTCGTCGGAGTTGTGTTTTTACGGTATTCTCCGAAATCTGGTTAATCTCGGCGATTTCCTGAATTTTTCTGCCATACAGGTATTTCTGCTTGAAGAGTTCGCTCATTTGAGGGGGAAGCTGGGCGATGGCATCCTGAATTTTTTTCATGATCTCCAGATCGACCCATCCCGGTGAATCTTCTTCATTCAGCAAAGCCTCGAGGTAAAGCAATTTGTGCTTGTCTTTAACATGAATGTCGCGAAGATGATTGAGACAGCGGTTTTTTACCGATTGATAGAAATACGACTTAAGCGAGAGCTGGATGTCAATTTGATTTGTCTTTTCCCAAAAATAGATAAACAGGTTTTGTACAATGTCTTCACAAGCCTGTTTGTCGAAGAGGAAACCTTCGGCATAACGCGTCAGGTGCGGGTAATATTCATAGAACAGCGCTTCAAAAACCTTTCGGTTCCGGTTCCTGATTTCACCCACCAATATCTTGTCTTCAACCTTCATTGCTGTTTTTTGTTCCTTGCAAAGCTGTACAAATTTTGAAGATTTTAAAAATGTAATTCGATTTATGGGGTTTCCTGATAAGAAACTGTCTTGAATTTCAATTCAGTTTGCATTGCATGTCGATAAACTTAAACAACATTAAACCAATTACTTACAATGGATTCGTAGTTATTTTCATTCGAGTGCCTGAAGATGTTTTCCTTGGGAAAATAAGTATAATCAGCAGCATATTTTTCATGATTGGCTATGATGTTCCTGAGTGCTTCAATGAATAATTCAACATCCTGACTGGTAGTTGTAGGATGCAGCGACCAACGCACCCAACCCGGTTTTAACGATAAATCGCCCTGACTGATCCTTTGGGTGATTTCGTCGGACAACTCATGGCTCACTTCAAGCAAAATGTGGCCGTAAGTTCCGGCACAGGCGCAACCCCCACGAACCTGAATTCCATATAAATCGTTCAGAAGTTTAACCAACAGGTTGTAATGAATTTTAGGGACAAAAAATGATACAATGCCCAACCGGTCGCGGTGCCTGTCGTCCATGACCTTTACTTCAGGAATACTGTCAAGTCCTTCAAAAGCCAGTTTCAGCAATTCATTTTCCCGCTGGTGAATGTTTTCGATACCCATTTTTTCTTTCAGCCGGATGCAAAGTGCAGTGCGGATTGTTTGTAAAAAACCGGGAGTCCCGCCGTCTTCCCTGATTTCAATGTTGTCAACATATTTGTATTGACCCCATGGATTCGTCCAATCCACCGTTCCGCCGCCGGGCTGATCGGGCACTGTATTGTGGTACATTGACTGGTCGAAAACCAACACTCCGGATGATCCGGGGCCACCCAGAAATTTGTGTGGTGAAAACATGATGGCATCCAGCTTTTGCATTGGGTCTTCCGGGTGCATATTCATCTCATCGTAAGGAGCCGATGCGGCAAAGTCGATAAAAACCACACCGCCAAATTCGTGCATAATTTGCGCCAGTTCGTAATAAGGGGTGCGTATTCCGGTAACATTTGAGCAGGCTGTGAACGAGCCAATTTTGAATGGCCTGTCTTTGTATTCTTCCAGTTTTTCCCTGAGGTTTTCAGGCGAAACCTGTAAGTTTTCGTCCGGATCAATAATCACCACATCGGCATTGGTTTCGTACCAGCTTGTGTGGTTCGAATGGTGTTCCATGTGTGTAATAAATACCACAGGCCTGTCGCGTTGGGCAAGGCATCCGGTATGATTTACCTTTCCGCAGTATTTCAAACCAAGCATCCGCTGAAATTTGTTTATAACGGCTGTCATTCCTGAACCTGCAGTTATAATAATGTCATTTGGTCCGGCATTCACATGGGCTTTTATAATTTGCTGCGCCTGATGGTAAGCATGGGTCATCAGTGCTCCGGTTTCGCTTGTTTCTGAATGGGTATTTCCGGCAAAGGGCCCAAAAACTTCAGAAATTTGCTTTTCAATGGATTTGTAAAGTCTTCCACTTGCAATCCAATCGGCGTAAACGATCATTTTTTCACCATAAGGCGATTTAAAATGCTGGTCGATGCCTACAATGTCGTTTCTGAATTGTTCGAAATAAGATTCAAGTTTTGTCATGCGCAACAGTTTGTAAAAAAAATGCGTCGCAAAAATAATCCCTTTCCGTCAGCTAATACAAGAATAAAATCAGTTTTTGTCACCTTGTTTTAAACCGTCTGTCAAGTTCGGTGACAAAAAGTCATTTTTGAATCATGGTATAGTCTTTGAAAAAACGCTGCACGTTAAATAGAATGTTAATCTAAAATAATAAAAAATGCAAAAAGGAAAAATAGGCGTAACCAGTGACAATTTATTCCCGATAATCAAAAAATTTCTGTATTCCGATCACGACATCTTCCTTCGTGAAATAATTTCGAACGCGGTTGATGCAACCCAAAAACTCCGCACCCTGGCATCCAAGGGCGATTATTCGGGCGATATTACTAACGCCAAAGTGAGCATAAAAATTGACAAGGAAGCAAAAACCATCACCGTTTCTGACAACGGAATCGGAATGACTGCAGAAGAAGTTGAAAAATACATCAACCAGATTGCTTTTTCAGGAGCAGAAGAGTTTCTGGAAAAATACAAGAATGATGCGAATGCGATTATTGGTCACTTTGGACTGGGATTTTATTCTTCGTTCATGGTTTCGAGCCAGGTTGAGATTTACTCCAAATCATACCGCGAAGGAGTTACTGCCATTCGTTGGGAATGCGACGGAAGCCCTGAATACATGCTGGAAGAATCAGATAAAACGACTGTTGGAACCGACATCGTAATGCACATCAATGCCGATTCGGAAGAATTTCTGGAAAATGCAAGGGTTGAAGGCATCCTGAACAAATACTGTAAGTTCCTGCCTGTACCGGTGGTTTTCGGTAAAAAAACAAGCTGGAAAGATGGTAAGGAAGTGGATACCGACGAGGATAACCAGATCAACGATGTGGCTCCGGCATGGACAAAAAAACCGGTGGACCTGGATGATGAAGCTTACAATAAATTCTACCACCAGTTGTATCCAATGGCAGAAGATCCGCTTTTTAATATTCACCTGAATGTGGATTACCCGTTCAACCTGACCGGAATTCTGTATTTTCCGAAACTGAAAAATACCATCGAAGTTCAGAAAAACAAGATTCAGCTATACAGCAACCAGGTTTTTGTAACCGACTCGGTGGAAGGCATTGTTCCTGAATTTTTGACACTTCTGCATGGTGTGATCGATTCACCGGATATTCCTCTGAACGTTTCGCGTTCGTATTTGCAGAGCGATTCGAATGTCAAAAAAATCAGCAGCCACATTACAAAGAAAGTGGCCGATCGTTTGTCGCAACTGTTTGTCGAGAAACGCGAAGACTTTGAAGCAAAATGGGACGACCTGCGTTTGTTCATCGAATACGGAATGCTGACCGAAGACAAATTCTACGATAAAGCAGAGAAATTCTTCCTTTTCAAAAATACCGACGGCAAGTATTTTACCATGGAAGAATATGAAACGCTGATTAAACCGAAACAAACCGACAAAGATAATAGCCTGATCTATCTGTACACCAACGATATGGAACATCAATTCTCCTTTGTTCAGGTTGCAAAAAACAAAGGCTACGATGTTCTGTTAATGAACAATGTACTGGCAACACCGCTGATCAACAAATTGGAACAGAAATACACCAACAAAAGATTTGTACGTGTTGATTCTGATGTAGTTGAGCATTTGATTGCCAAAGACAACACGGCTCATGAACTGAGCTGGGAAGAAAAAAACGAGCTGAGCCCGATTTTCAAAGCCGTTTGTCCTGAAACCAAAGATTTCGGTTTTATCGTCGATTTCAAAGATTTGGGCGAAACCGGCAATCCGATGGTGATTACACGCAACGAGTTTATGCGCCGCATGAAAGACATGAGCCAGATGCAGGGCGGAATGAGTTTTTACGGCGACCTTCCTGAAAACATGAACCTTGTCGTAAATACCTCACACCCGCTGGTAAAACAAATTTTCGTGGATCGTGATGCCACTTTGGGTTCTGAGCTGGATCGTGTAAAAAATGAATTACACATGAAAGAATCGGAGAAAGCCGAAGTCGAAATGGCAAAAAAAGATAAAAAAGACGAGGAAATTCCTTCTGAAGTAAAGGAAAAAGCAGAAGAAATTGAAAAAGCGATTACTGCCCTTCAGAACGAACGAAAAGAGAAACTTACTGCTTTCGGAAAAGAAAACAAACTGGCGAAACAACTCGTTGATTTGGCTTTACTTGCAAACGGAATGCTAAAAGGCGAAGACCTCGATAAATTCGTAAAACGCAGTTTTGAGATGATCAAATAAGATCGTTTTTTATGCATAATTTATTATTTGTCCGGGCGCAACTCTAAGGCGCACCCGGACTTATTTTTTTTATAATGGTTTGAGATTCTTTAAGTCGCATCCCGAAAATTTCAATCTATATGGAACTGGCTAAGAAATAATGACTATTTTTGAATGTTTTCCCTGAAATGTTAATTTCAGACTTGTAACAAAACCGAAAGGAGGTCTTCAATGAATGTCGAAACATTAACTGATCCGAACTCAATTCATAAAAGCAAGACAAAAAAGAACAAACAAAAATTCAAGAAAAAAACTATTTTTAAAAAGTTTGATACCGAAGGTTTTCTATACGCCTGGGGTTTTGCAATTGGATTTGCAGTAATCGGTATTCTGATTTTTTTTGCAGTAAAAACTCCTGAAGGCGCATCCGAATCAATTGGGAATACAAATTATCAACGATTTTCAGGGTTTCATCCCGAATCGGCCAAAGAAGTGCTGGCTATCATTGCGGGAAGCCTGCTTCTTTTAAGCGCTGTTTATTGTATTTTTTTAGGGTTGAAAATTGTCGCCCAATTTATTGTTGGCAAGAAACTGAAATTTGGGAAAACGTTAAAATTAAATTTCAATAAAAGTAGATTTCGCAAACAGTTATCAGATAAAACTTCCATTTCTAAATAAAGGTTTTAATTTTGGGCTTCATCGCTAAAATTTCAAAATGAACGATAAATTAAATGCCTTTGCCCGCCTGCTGGAAATCATGGACGAGTTGCGCGAAAAATGTCCGTGGGACAAAGAGCAAACACTCGAATCGCTCCGGAAACTTACCATCGAAGAAACATACGAACTGGCCGATGCCATCCTTAACAACGATCTGAACGGGATTAAGAAAGAGTTGGGCGATCTGATGCTCCACATTGTTTTTTATGCCAAAATCGGTTCCGAAAAAGGTGCTTTCGACATGGCCGATGTACTGAACTCCATCAACGAAAAGCTGGTTTACCGCCATCCGCATGTATTTGGCGAACTGGATGTGGCCAATGCCCGCGAAGTGGAACAAAACTGGGAAACACTCAAACTAAAAGAAAAAGGTGGAAACACGCGCGTTTTAGAAGGCGTTCCGGCCGCCATGCCTGCTCTGATAAAAGCAAACCGTATTCAGGAAAAAGCCAGCGGTGTTGGATTTGACTGGGAATACCGCGAGCAGGTTTGGGACAAAGTGAAGGAAGAAATTAATGAGTTAAGTGTCGAGATTGATCAGGTTGATCAGGATAAAATTGAAGGCGAATTTGGCGACCTGTTTTTTGCAATGGTGAATGCTGCCCGTTTGTATGGAATTGACCCGGAAACTGCGCTGGAACGTACCAATCTGAAATTCATCAGCCGTTTTCATTACCTCGAAACCCAGACACTTCAGAAAGGAAAAGACCTGAAAAAGATGAGTCTGGACGAAATGAACGAAATATGGGATGAAGCAAAAAGGTTGGAAAGACTATGAAAAAGTGGTCAGTATTTAGTGTCCAGTCGCAGTGTTCATAAATAGTAAATTACAGTAAATCAGCAACGTTGATGATAAATAGACTTCAGAACAAAGGAATTTTATTTCTGCTCCTGATTATGCTTTCAAATGGAGTATTTGCTCAAATCGACACAGTTCGTTTTAATAAATATTATTTCAAAAAATACTGGACCGACACAAAGGGAATTGTAACATCACCAATCAGATGGCAGCAACGCGACTGGGTAAAGTTGGGCATTTTTGTTACCGGAACTGCCAGTTTATCGCTTGCCGATCAGTCGGTTAAAGATTATTTTCAATCGCACAGGAATAAAACAGAGGATTATATTTCGAGAAATATACTTGAACATTTTGGTGCCGAACATAGTATTTTATTAATTTCAGGAATATTTACCTATGGCATGCTGGCAAATAAAAAACGAAGTGTTAGCACCGCATTATTGGCTTTGGAAAGTTTTGCTTTGGCCAGTTTGGTTACCCGAATTCCTAAAACTTTGGTGGGGCGGCAACGGCCCGACAACTGGCAGGGCGATGGACCTTATACGTTTAAAGGGCCGTTTAATGGAACGAGTTTTCCTTCGGGGCACACCACTGCTTCGTTTGCGGTTGCTTCGGTGATTGCAACCCAATACAGAGACATCAAATGGATTCCCATTGCGGCCTATTCGGTGGCTTCATTGGCCGGAATCTCAAGAATTTACGACAATAAACACTGGTTAAGCGATGTGGTTGCAGGCGCTGTTGTCGGAACCGTAGTTGGTAATTTTGTCAGCCACCGCACTTCAGATTCTAAACTATCCGTGGTTCCTTTTGGAAATAGTAATTATCAGGGTGTGAAATTGTCTTATATTTGGTGATCAAATTATTTTAATCTGTAAAAACAATTTTATGCGAAAATATTTTCTTTTCATTTTAACCGCTATTTTACTCCTGAATTCTTGTTCATCAGGTAAGAAATCGTTGCAACGCGGTGAATATTACGATGCGATTATGAAAGCGGCCAATCGGTTGAGCAGCGATCCGGATAACCGAAATGCGACACAGGTCATCCGCGATGGATACCCAATGGCTGTTGCTTTTTATCAGGAAGAGATTGACCAGGTCTTGACAAGCAACGATCAATTCAGGTGGAAACGCACTTTGGAAATCATGCAAACTGTTAATCGTATGTCAGATGAAATTCGCCAGATTCCTGCAGCCCGCAGTCTTGTCAGCTCCATCAAAACATACTCTTCCGAAATGGCCGATGTTCAGAATCGTGCCGCGCAGGAATTTTATGATGCAGGAATGGACGCTCTCAGCCGTAAAACGCGCGAAGCTGCAAAGCAGGCTTATTATCATTTCCTGAATGCCGATGGTTTGGTTCGCGGTTTCAAGGATACCAAACAAAAAATATTTCAGGCAAAAGATTTGGCCACCTTGAAAGTAGTGGTCGAACAAATTCCGGTGAATGGTAAATACGAATATTCAGCCCAGTTTTTTTACGACAATGTTTTCCAGATGCTCAATCAACAATTTCAGGAAAAGGATTTTGTACACTTCTTTTCTCCGGAAGAGGCCGACAGAGCAAAGTTGAAATATCCTGACATGGTTTTGCAAATGGGTTTCTATGATTTCTTCATTGATCGTCCGCAACATTTTGAAGAAGAGAAAGAACTTTCGCGTCAGGTGGAAGAAAAATATCAGGTGAAAATTTCGAAAGATTCAACAGCTACAAGAACCAGAACTGTAACTAAAAAGGGGAAAATTAAAATACTGACCGATCAGGTTGCTTCGGGCGGATTACTGGAACTGAAAGCGGTTGAATATCAGTCGCAAAAAATACTTTTCACCGATAAAATTCCCGGACAATTTACCTGGCAGAACAGATACGGAATATTTGTTGGCGACAAAGAGGTGCTCGATAAAGAACTCATTTCAATTTTGAACAACAAAATGGTCATGCCACCCGCCTCGCAGGATATGTTTGTGCTGTTTACAAAACCCATTTTCAACCAGTTGGGTGAAAAACTGAC
>DAITNH010000196.1:0-10540 GCA_036834745.1 Prolixibacteraceae bacterium | reverse complement strand
AATATGGAATTTATTGGAAGTGAGGATGAAGAGAACAACTATTACAGCCTTGGAGGGGATGATCATGACAATCTGGAAGAAGATCAGGGGTTATAACAGCTCATTTCAGGTATCCGTCTGACAAAAATTACTTTCAATTTGTGAATGTGGGAATCTTGTAACTCTTTTCAATTGTTGTGTAACACATTCCGGTCTCTTAGTGCCCACCTTTGCTTTGTGAAAACACTTTCACATCTGTTCCGCCAGAAGCGGAGAAATACCAATACCTGAAAAAAATGTTTAAATTAAGAAAAGGAATAATCCTGCTAACAATGATTACAGCGGCAATTTTCCTGGCCGGTGGATGCGATAAAGATGATGCACCTGGCCAAAATAAGTCTTACGATCTTGCTGTAAAAGACGTTCTCGGTGTATCCGGAGAAGTTACTTTCACCGAAACCAGCAACACTTCAACAACCATCGATATTGTGCTGACCAATGCACCTTCGGGAACGCATCCGGCAAACCTGCACATGTATTCAACAGTTGAAGAAGGCGTAGTTGTGCAAACTCTTAACCCAGTTGACGCAACCGGAAAAAGTTCAACGGTGGTAAACATGACTTACGCTCAGTTGATTGCTTACGACGGATGTATCAAAGTTCTTAAAAGCAGCAGCGAACCCACTGTAATTCTTGCACAAGGCGATATTGGCGGCAACGTAATAACCGCTGCCAATAAAACTTATACCCTCAGTACGATAGGTGTTTACGGTGTGTCGGGAACTGCATTGTTCGAAAAAAGGGAGAATGGGAATACCCTGGTAACAATTTCGCTTATTGGCACTATTCCGGGCGAGTCATATCCTGCCACCATCAACCTGGGCTCAATCGCCTCTGTTGACGATGGAACTATCAGAAAAACGCTGAGCAATGTTAATGGAACTACCGGTAAAAGTTATACCAACATCAGGAAACTTGACAGTGGGACTGATATCACTTATGAAAATTGGTTGGTATATGTTGGTTATATAAACATTTATCAAACATCGGTAATTACAGCCAATATCATAAGTCATGGTAATATTGGAACCAATTAGGCTTTTTTAGTTTCTTTTACAGAATTATATTTTTACAGCACCCACAAGTTTCCCCATGGACATTTGTGGGTGTTGATATATCATTTTTCGTCAAAAACCTGATTAGTAAAATAATTCATCAACACAATTCACTAAAAAAATGGATTTCATAGACTATTACAAAATTCTGGGGATCGACAAAACGGCCACCTCAAAGGACATTAAAAATGCTTACCGGAAAATGGCCAGAAAGTTTCATCCCGATTTGAATCCGAATGACAAGGATGCGAAAAAGAATTTTCAGCAAATTAATGAAGCCAACGAAGTTTTGAGCGATCCTGAAAAACGGAAGAAATACGATCAATACGGAAAGGATTGGCAACATGCTGAAGAATATGAAAAACAAAAACAATATCAGCAGCAATCATCCGGTTCGCGCGGGACAAGATATTCAGGTACACAATCCGGAGGTGATTTTTCTGATTTTTTCGAATCCATGTTTGGCGGTTCCGGATTTGGCAACAGCGGCAGGCAGGTAAAATACAGGGGCGAAGACTATACTTCTGAAATCCATCTCAACCTTACCGATGCTTACAAAACCCATCAACAAACCATCAACGTAAACGGGCAAAAAATCAGGATAACAATACCTGCCGGAATTGAAAACGGGCAGACAATCAAAATTTCTGGACATGGCGGCCCCGGTATAAATGGAGGACCGAATGGCGATTTGTACATTACCTTTGCGATTGCCAATCATTCAATATTCAAACGACTTGGAAATAATCTGTACGCAACGGTAGAATTGGATTTATACACCGCGGTTTTGGGTGGCGAAATTTTATTGAATACCCTTGACGGACAAGTGAAACTGAAGGTAAAGCCAGAAACACAAAACGGAAGTAAAGTGAAGTTGAAAGGCAAGGGATTTCCGGTTTATAAAAATGCCGGACAGTCCGGAGATTTACTGGTGACCTGGGATATTAAAATTCCAACGAATTTAACCGATAAGCAAAAAGAATTATTTACCGAATTATCTAAATCGTAAGCCATGCAAACCGAATATTTAATAGCTGTCGATAAATTTTGTGCATGTCATAACATTGAAATTTCATTTATCAGTTCGCTGCAACAAAATGGATTGATCGAAATTACTACCATTGAAGAATCAAATTTTATTGATGCAGAACAACTTCAGCAACTTGAGCGGATTGTTCGATTCTATTACGAGTTGGATATTAACCTCGAAGGAATAGAAACCATCACCCATCTTCTGCAGCGGTTAAACATTGTGCAGGAAGAGAATAAAGCGCTCCGAAACAGGCTTCGTCTCTATGAAAAATAGGCTGACGATCTTTCGTTCGTTTTGAACCGGAACTGTGAATAATACAACTCTTTACAAAAATTGTGTAATACATTCAGGCATTTAAAAACCATCTTTGCTTATAAATCAAACTGGTTAAAATTTCTTTTTATGGATCACTTTTCTACAAAATCTGGCTTTTCAGTCTCAAAAAAAATTCTCTTTATTATCCTTGGCGGCTGTTTTTTTGCCATCAGTTGCGTGCCGAAACCTACACCAATGAAAATCGTGTCGGAAGATTCGATGGTCCAGAATTTATATTCCGGCAACGACAATAATCAGTTATGGTTTTCGTCGAAAAAAAGCCAAACAAAGGCCAACGAGTGGTTGAACGCAATTGATTCGGCAAATAAATACGGATTTATTTCGGATAAAATTCAAATCGAACAGATTCGTGTTGCCTTATCCGGAAAAAATAAAACAGACATTGTAATAAAGGAAGCTGCAGATCAACAGCTAACAGGTTTGGTCTTAAATTTCATAAAAGCACTTCAGGAAGGCATTGTTAAGTTTGATTATGATGGGGTTAGCGCTCCAAGAGATTCAGTTTACGTTGCTCAGCTGCTGAATTCTAACCCCAACGAATCCGTTGCAAACCTGATTGAACGGTTCGAATGCAAAGATCCTGATTATTTGGTTTATAAACAATTCCTGAATGATTCCATCACTCCGAATGATACTTTGAAATACAAAACGATACTTCTGGCGATGAATTACCGGAAGTACCTTTCTCTCAACGGTCAATCGGAATACGTTGTTGCGAACATTCCGGCAACTGAAGTTGAGTATTTCAAAAATGACAAACCTGCGCTGCAAATGCGTTCGGTGGCAGGAAAGAAGAAAAACCCAACTCCCACTATCGCGTCGTATATTACAAATATTGTAACCTTCCCTTTCTGGAACGTGCCTTTCTCAATCGCATCAAAAGAACTGTTGCCAAAAGTACAAAACGATGAGACTTACCTCGAACGTAATAATTTTGAGGTAGTGGATGCAAAAGGCAATGTTGTTGACGATTATGATTTAAACTGGGCCGACTATACTGAAAAGACCTTTCCTTATTTTTTCCGCGAGTCAACCGGGCCAAACAATTCGCTGGGTATTTTAAAGTTTAACCTGAAAAATCCGTTCAGCATATTCCTGCACGACACCAACTCAAAAGGAGGTTTTGCAAAAGAGTCACGGTTTTTAAGTCACGGCTGTATCCGTCTGGAAAAACCTGTTGAACTTGCTGATTTACTTACCGATGGTAAGATTGATACTACTTTATTAAAAACCGGCGGAAAAGACACCGAATCAAAAATAATAAAGCTGGAAAAAGAAGTGCCGGTATTTATTATTTATATGCCGGTAAAAATTGTTGAAGGAAGAGTCGTGTTTCTTAAGGATGTTTATGGCCTAATTAAGTAAGGCCGATTTGCCAATATAATCTTTGTTTGGATTGTAAAGGAACAAACATGTTCCTCCCTTAATGGTTTCAATAATCGGCTTGTTCATGTCGGGGGGAAGCGAAGGGCAACCGTAACTTCTGCCAAGGCGTCCGTGTTTTTTAATGAAATTTTCGGAAGCATATTCTGCGGCATGAATAATAATCTGACGCTGAACAGCATGGTCGTTAAAACCTTTTTCAACACCGTTGATCAACAGTGCAAATCCGGTATGAGAACCAACAATGGGCTTTTCGGTGACATAAAAACCAAGGCTACTTTTAAAAGAACCTTCCTTGTTTGAAAACGACCTGGCATACTCATCACCGGTATTTCGGCCATGCGCAACATAGGTGTTAAATAAAAGCTTGCGGTTCTTTAAATCAATAACGTAAAGTCGTTTCTTATTACTCGATTGAGAGTAATCTGCAATGGTAACAATGTTTGGGTTATTCAGTTTGCCATCGGAATCGAGCTTCCTAAGACCTTTAATCGCCAGATCAAACACATCTCTTGACAAGCCGGTATCAACCAGGTTTTCAATTGAAAAAAAAACATCTTTGATTTCCTTGTCTAAATCTTTTTCAATTATACCTGCGTTGTTCACAACAGGTATTAGAAGGAATAATACATAAATTATTATTTTTCTCATCCGGTAAAGGTACATGAATAAATAAGAAACGCTAATTAAGCCATTTTCCGGTCAGTTAAAAGAAATGTATATTTATTAAATTATTGAAATTAAATCTATTATCAATTATAAATGCGTATCTTGCGCGAAATTTATTTTTATTATTATTATTTATTACAATTATCATGAGCAAAGGAACAGTAAAATTTTTCAACGATTCAAAAGGATTTGGATTTATTAAAGACAGTGCATCAGACAAAGAATATTTTGTACATGTATCTGGGTTAAACGACGAAGTAAGAGAAAACGACGAAGTAACTTTTGACCTTCAGGATGGAAAAAAAGGATTAAATGCAGTTAATGTAAAACTGGCTTAGTCTAATTTTATATAAAACATTCATTTACGGAAGGCCGTCTCAAACTTGTTTTGAGACGGCTTTTTTTGCTTTATGATTTTTAAGGTCCTTGCTTTTCGGTTCCTCAATTTTGTTTTCCTTATAGATTTGAACGGAATACCTGTTCGGAATTATTTTTAGCCCGTGGGTATGGGCAAATACTTTGGTGAACTCGGCACCGAAATAAAGTATGATGGCAGAATAATAGACCCAAACCAGGACAATAATGATTGAACCGGCAGCGCCATAAATGGAGGCCATATTGTAACTTCCAAGGTAAAAACCGATGCCGAATTTACCGATCATAAAAAGAAAGGCAGTAAAGGATGCGCCTATAATGCAATCGCGGAGCGCAATTTTCCCATCCGGTAGGGTTTTAAATATAATGGTAAACAATAGTGTTATAATACTAAAAACCAGAAACACATTCAGAACATAAAACATAAAAACCAAATCCTTCGGGAAAATCTCAGCCAAACGATTGCTGAGGATATCGACCAAAGAATTTACGATTAAACCAACAAGCAATAAAAATCCAACAGAGCCAATCATCGAAAACGACATAAGGCGGTTGTAAACATACCTGATCATGCCACGTTTTGGTTTTGCTTCAATTCCCCAAATATAATTGATGGAGTCCTGAATTTCGGCGAATACACCCGAAGCACCAATCAGCAAAATAACTCCACCGAAAATTGCAGCATAAGTATTGCTGTTCGAAAGCTTTACATTCTTTATTATTTCCTGAATCTGCAGGGCAGCCTCACTACCAACAAGGCCGCTGATTTGTCCGAAAATACGGCCACTTACTGCCTCATCGCCGAAAAAAATCCCACTCAGCGAAATGATGATGATCAGCAGAGGAGCCAGTGAAAAAATGGTATAATACGACAAGGCCGCGCTCAATTTAATCGCATTGTCGTTAATAAATCCGCTAAATGTTTCTTTCAGTAGATAACCTACCTTTTTTGCCGAGCTTTTAAATTGCATCATAGTAAAGTCCTGTTTATTATTTATTATCGAAATTCTACTACTCCCGGTTTCCCAATCTCAAAATCACGAAAGCCAAAATCATCTGTCGAAAACGAGTTCATTTTAAATATATTTTGCCCTATACCAGGAATATTCGGATAAAATGAAATGGATATTTGAAAGGAATTCATTACCAGGTGCTCATTCTTTATTAAAACCCCAACGCCCAACTGCGAATAAACCTTGCTGTTTTTAAAGCCCAACATATCGTCGCCAAGCATTCCAAACGAATAGCTAATAAAAGGTCCAAACCTGAATCCAATAAAATCCCACGGAGCATACGACTGTGTCTGAATTGTAAATAAAAAGCGGCTGGTACCTGTCAGTTCACGACTGCGAAACCCAATCAGGCCATATTCATCATTGAGCGTCAAACTATCCAATGCCAGTCGGTTTATTCCAACGGTAAGATGCGGTTTTACAAAATGCCTGAATTTCCATTTGCCAATTTCGATCAATCCCGTGAAATAATTCACATCCAGTTTTATGACTCCCTGATCGGCATGTGATTCACGAATAAAAGTTCCAAATTCGACATTGGAACTCAGGTATCCCCAATTAAAATAATTGCCCATGGAAACACGTCCGCCCAAATATAACCTGCCGATGTTGTCTTTTTCCTGATAGCCGCCAGTCAGGTTGTAAACCTTTCCGATTGGAACATCTTCGGTGATGCCATACTTAAAAATGTATTTGTCCTGAACATATCTACGGGTTGAAACACCAATACTTCCCAAATAGAAATTTTCATCTGAAAGAAAATGTTGCGGATCAATTGTCTCGTTTGGTTTTTCCAGAAAACGAACCCGTAAAAACCGTGCAGCAGCAATAAAATTTGTTGTCCGGCTGTATTCTATTTTGCTCTTGTAAAGTTGGATGGCACTGCCCGCCCAATAATCCTGAGCGTTAAATTTATACCGGTTTTGCCTGTAAACTGTATTTATTATTGTGGGTATCGAATCGTCGCTGAATTGCTGAATGAAATTAACACCGGCCGCCCATTTGGCAATAGGCGAAAAAAACGGGCGGTCAATATTCAGGCTCTTGCTGAAATAACGGTCGCCGTCAATTGCATAGTTCAGCGTTGTGCTAACGTAGGTGTTCCTGATGTTCGGAATCGAATAACTGGTGTGGTACGCATAGTTTCCTTTGGTATAATTGCGCGTAATTCTATTCTGAAATTCATGACCCAATCCCAGAAAATTTTGATCGGTTAAACCAATCGAAGTGCGGGAAGTTGAAGTTGAAAAGCTGGGAATAATACTCCAGATATCCAACGCACGGATGAAAACATCAACTGAGTCAGATCCTTTTGATACCGATTTTACGAAAAAGGAAACATCGCGGATATATTTCCGGCTTCTGACCAATCGTTCAGATTCTTTCACGAGCAGCGAATCGAACGGTTGGTTTTGATGAATCAGCAACAGGTTTCGAATAGTGATTCCATGAGATTTTATATGCATCTTGTTTCCGGTTTTCGATAACCAATTGAGCGATGCATGAATGGTGTCGCCAATTGAACTGCCAAACGGATCGAGTGTTTCAATGTTTATTTTCCTGATGATTTTTCCTTCAAAAGCGCTGTAAGGTTTTTGTATCAGCTTCTTATAAACTTTCTTTCCCCCTTTCCTTTTTACAGGACTGGGCGCAACAGGTTTAAAAAATAACCGGTACATAAACTTCCTGAAGTTACTTCCTTCAGAATAGGTTTGAATGTTTTTATAAAGATTTGTCGAATCCTTTTTGGCAACAGTTTGCTGGGCAAATGCAAAATCACTTGTTAATACTGAAACAAAAAGAAACATGAAAATAATTTTGAATCCCATTTGCATCTGCCATTTTTGAATAATTTTAAGGAGCCGTTTTATTCAGAGGAATACTCACATCCCGATACCTGATTATTCTGGCTCTGCTGCTTTCCTATTTTCAGCATCCTTCCGCTTTCTCTCCGCCTCTTTGGCCTTTTTGTTGAAAAATCCTTTTAACAGGAAATTATGCTTGACTGCCTCCATATTTTCATCCAATCCCTTTGAACTTTTCTTCAGATTTAAGATGGTCTGATCTAAATTCCGGGCAATGGTTGTATCCTGAATTAAGCGGCCAAGCGTTCCTGTTCCACTGTTAATGTTAATCATTATCTCAGCAAGTTGCTGCGAAACGATCTCTGCATTTCCGGCGGTTATCTCTAAACTGGCAATAATTGCGTCAGTTTCAACCGGTTCAATTGAGGCCAGTTCTTCTCCTTCCCTTGCCAAATGTGAAGCAGAGCTTCCCTGGGTAATAATCAGCAAACGGTCGCCAATCAGTCCTTCCGAACCAATGGCCACTTCGCTGTCCGATTTAATAAACTGTTTTACCTCTTTTCGAACCAACAGATCAACTCTTACAGTAGAATCGTTGATGATTCTGATATTATCGACAGTTCCCACATTAACTCCGGAAAAGCGGATGTTGTTTCCAACCTGCAGGCCGCTAACATTGTAATAAGTGGTAGTAAGCTTAAAAACCGGATTGAAAAGGTTTTTTTGTTTCCCGATAATAAATATGGCTAGTACGAAAAGGGCAAGTCCTCCTGCAACAAACATCCCTAAACGAACCTTAAATTTTGGTGTATGATTTTCCATAATATTGAGTAATGAAATTTATTTAAAGAATGATTTGATTAACGGATCTGATGACTTTTCAAACTCTTCCAGATTACCTTCCTGATAGACTTCACCATCTTTTAACATGATGATCCGGTTCGCTGTATTACGGGCACATTCTATATCGTGGGTAATGATGATGGACGAAGTTTTATATTTTTTCTGAACCTCATTGATAAGCTCGCTTATTTCATCCGAAGTTACCGGGTCGAGCCCTGTGGTAGGTTCGTCGTAAAGCATGATCATCGGATCCACAACTACGGTGCGCGCCAGGCTGATCCTTTTTCGCATTCCTCCTGAAAGTTGCGATGGCATTTTATTTAAAGCATCGGCCAAACCTACATTTTCCAAAGCTTCAATTACTTTTTCTGAAATTTCTTTTTCCGTAAGGCCTTTTTTAATTCTTCTCAATGGGAATTCAAGGTTTTCCCTTACAGTCATCGAATCGTACAATGCCCCACTCTGAAAAAGGAATCCGATTTTCTGTCTTAGCACGCCCAAATCATCAGTATTCAAGGTACTTAAATTTTCTCCGAGTACATTAATAGTTCCACCATCGGGATTCATTAACCGGACAATACATTTAATCAGTACAGATTTTCCGGAACCTGATTTGCCAAGTATTACCAAATTTTCGCCGGTATAAAGTTTTATTGATACATCTTTCAGTACCTCCTGGGTTCCAAATGATTTTTTCAGGTTATTGATTTCGATAACCGATTCATTGCCTTTCGTTACTGACGAAGCGTTCGTAGTTCTTTCTGTTTGAACTGTGTTCATGACATTAACATATCGGTGATTTGTACTGCAATCATGTCTGTAATTATTACCAGCAGCGAAGCCAGCACCACCGCCGAATTTGCAGCAATACCCACACTTTCGGTTCCGCGTCCGGCATTGTACCCTTTATAAGTGCCAACTAATCCGATAACTGCACCGAAGAAAAATGATTTCACAACGGCAGGTAAAAAATCGATAAAATCAATAGAGCTAAATGCCTGCGAAAAAAACAAGGTAAAAGTTACATCGCCTTTTATATTTGCTCCTGCCCAACTTCCTAATATGCCCAATAAATCAGCATATAGAATAAGCAAAGGGATCATCAGCGTTGCTGCCAAAACCCTTGTAACCACTAAAAACCGCATCGGATTGGTTGACGAAACTTCCATGGCTTCAATCTGTTCGGTCACCTTCATCGAACCCAACTCCGCTCCCATTCCCGAACCAACTTTTCCGGCACATATCAATGCAGTAATAACCGGTCCCATTTCCCTGATAAGCGAAACTGCAACCATTCCGGGAAGCATTGATACAGCCCCAAAATCGACAAGTACCGGCCGCGACTGTATCGTAAGCACCAAACCCATTATGGCTCCGGTAATCGAGATAAGAGGCAATGATTTATAACCGATTTGATAACATTGGTGCAGAAATTCTTTCCATTCAAAGTGGCCGGAAAACATTTCTTTTGTAAGACGCGTCATAAAAAGGAATACATCAGCAACATCCATCAAAAAGCTGCTGAATATTCCTGTTTGTTCCAGTGTTTTTTCACTTAACTTCGTCATCGAATGCGCTGTTGCATCGCGAAGTTTTGGAATTACTTTTATTACAGGACTAAATTTTCCCATTTCTATTTTGCTTAGCTTGTTATTATCACAAATCTATGCTTATTAACCTGCTTTTGTGTTACATAACTTTGGAAATAAGTTGCAAGATTCACACTTTTGGGGAAGTTGGGAGACAGAAGTCGGGAGTCGGATTTTAGCTCCGGGAGCAAAATATTTGTAGCATGGAGAAATTAAAATGTGAAACCCGTTCGGGATAAAACGTTAATCAAAGCGATTGCACCTTTTGGAACGGAATGGGAATTATCTATGCAGTTGAAGTTGCGAATAATTCCTAAATTGATCAATTTTAAGTAAAAAAGATAAAAGATAACAAAAATCGGCCTTACAAACGACAACATATCGGGTCGCGGGGGCCTTG
>DAITNH010000195.1:5681-10580 GCA_036834745.1 Prolixibacteraceae bacterium | reverse complement strand
AAATATGGACTACACCGATATGGACGTGGTTCAGCCAAACGAATTAAGATAAAACACACCTCAAAAATTAGAGAATATGAACGAATTATTTGATTTGACTGGAAAAGTTGCCCTCATTACCGGGGGAACTCATGGCATCGGAATGGCCATTGGTAAAGTTCTTGGAAAAGCGGGCGCTAAAGTTTGTGTAAACGACCTGAGCGAAGAAAGACTGGCCGCTTGCAAGATTGAATACAATGCTGCCGGAATTGACGTTTTTACATTGGTTTTTAATGTGACCGACGAAGCCGATGTTGACAAGGGAATTTCGCTGATCGAAAAGGAAGTTGGCTCGGTTGACATTTTGGTAAACAATGCCGGAATTATCAAACGCATCCCGATTCTGGACATGCCGATTGCCGATTTCAAACAGGTAATTGATGTTGATCTGGTGGCTCCGCTGATCGTGTCAAAACGAGTGGCTCCTGCAATGATTGCCAAACGTAGCGGTAAAATCATCAACATGTGTTCGATGATGAGCGTTTATGGGCGTAATTCGGTATCAGCCTACGCGGCCGCAAAAGGTGGACTGAAACTCTTAACTGCCAATATGTGTTGCGAATGGGCGAAATACAATCTTCAGATCAATGGCATCGGTCCCGGTTACATTGCAACCTCGCAAACTGCTGATATTCGACTTAACGGACATCCCTTCAATGATTTGGTTATGACGCGCACACCTGCAGGACGATGGGGCGAACCCGAAGATGTTGGCAACGCGGCTCTTTTCCTTGCTTCAAAAGCCAGTGAATTTGTGAACGGACATGTGCTTTATGTTGACGGAGGTATTTTGGCCAATTTCGGCTACGTGAAAGGCGAAAACGATTTACCCGAATGAGAACACTTCTTATAATATGTGCAGTGTTACTGGTTGGAATCACGTCCTGTACAAAAAAAAATACGCTGGTGCTGACCAATCCTTTGGCAGTTGACCGCACTGATGAAACGATCATTATGAATCGTGCTGATGTGGAAGCAAAATTCGGAGTTGTTCCTGAAGGTTTTGCACCAATCCTGAAATTAAACGGACAAAACGTTCCTTCGCAGGCCGACGATTTGGATGCCGATGGCAAATGGGACGAACTTGTTTTTACGGTTAATTTCAAAGCTTCTGAAACCATTAATCTTGAAGTTGAAAACGTTGCTGTGACTGCCTATCCTGAATTTGAGAAACGAACCAATGTGCGCTTGGGAATTTTACAGCCCGACCACAGCTATCTTGAAGTTGATAATTACATGGCGCCTTCGTGCAAGGATAGTTTCAAAATCATTGCACAAGGCGAAAGTGTTAGCTGGGAAAACGACAAAATGGGTTTCCGTAATTATTTCGATTGCCGCAATGTGAAAGACTTATACGGTAAACTGCAACCGGGTTTGATCATCGATAAAATCCATACTCCCGAAATACCCGATTACCATGCGCTTTCAGATTGGGGAATGGACATTCTTCACTGCGGAAGTTCAACCGGTTCAGGAGGTTTGGCCATGTTGGAATCCGATTCGCTTTACCGGCTTGGCTCAACCGATGGATACGAGTACCAGAAAGTGGTTGAAGGCCCGGTTCGTTCTGTATTCGACCTGAAATATACTGGCTGGCATGTCGCAGATCAAAACCTTTCGGCTGTTGAACGGATTTCGATTTATCCCGGAAAATACTGGTTTCAGTCGGATGTGACCGTTTCCGGATTTTCAGGAGAAAAGCAGATTGTAACTGGAATTGTGACAAGTTTGCTTAAAAGCGAGCCGGTTGATTTTGAAGCAAATGCTGAGTACCATTCAATCGCCACGCTTGATGTTCAGTCGCTAAACAAAGACGAACTGGGCATGGCCGTTTTGCTGAAAAGCAACGAAGTGACTAAAGTTGCCCGTACCACCGACATTGATTTTTTCAGCCTCGGATTCAAAACGGTCGAAGAAAAGAAATTCAGCAATGTAATTTCTCAGACTTATTATGTGGCTCAAAAAATAAATGCCGATGTAGCTGCACGCCATTATTTCCTTGCTGTTTGGGGGCTTGAAAATGAAAAATGGAAAAGCATGGACAATTTTAAAGCCTATATTTCTTCGGAAGCAGAATTTTTAAGCAATCCGATTCTTATAAAATAGGAAAGTATTTTTTCATTTAATGGGTTAAAAATCAGGCTGACATTCGTGATTTTTAACCCATTTTCTATTTATTTTATAATCTGTTCGATTTAATGGTTCTTTTTTTTTGATTCCCATTTAATTTTACTTCCCAACACATCTAATAATGCATATAACTGGTTGTTTATTTATGGTGTAAAAACCTGAAAATTAATTGATTATGTAGTTTGTGTTTAACTCAGAAGTACTTTTAAAAATCTACTATACCGAAAAAGGTATTCTTTAACACATATTGATTTTAACAAATATTTACATTTTCAATTACTTTAGCAATGTTAATTTAATCACGCAAAACTTAGTACGAACAGGAATCAAACTTAGATTATTCACATAAACAAAATGCCTATGTAACTCTCTTAAATTAATGAATTTAGAAGTCATTCATTCGACATTCTTTAATCAAGTTGTTTTAAAACAAGTAATTACCACAAATTAAACATTGAAATTTATGAAAAAAAGTAAATCACAAGGGCTCTGGCGAATGGCAGCACTGCTGTTTTTTTCCTGCTTTTTAGCGATTACCACTTTCGCGCAACAAAAAACGCTGACAGGTACTATAGTCGGCGAAGATGGGGCATCGATCCCCGGAGTAACAGTAATTGTTAAAGGCACTACTGTTGGAACTATTACCGATATGGATGGAAAGTTCTCTTTCTTGGCACCTGTCGATGCAAAAATTCTCGTTGCTTCATACATTGGTATGAAAACTCAGGAGATTGAAATTGGGAACCAAACCAGTTTTAATTTAACATTGGCTGCCGATGTAATCGGTGTTGATGAAGTGGTTGTGGTTGGTTATGGTACCCGTATGAAAGAAGAGCTGACCGGTGCTGTTTCTACAGTTTCAAGCGAACAGATGCAGATTTCAACTGCACCAAGTGTGGTTAGCCGCATACAGGGACAAGTTTCCGGAGTAACGGTTACTCAGGCCAACAGGCCCGGAGGTGATGCCAATATTCGTATTCGCGGTTTGGGTACCATTAATAACAATGGACCTTTGTATATTATTGATGGAGTGCCTGCCGGTCCGGGAAACAATATCAGCCCCAATGATGTTGAGTCTATTTCCATTCTGAAGGACGCTTCCTCTGCTGCTATTTATGGTACAAGGGGTGCAAATGGTGTAGTGATCATTACCACAAAAAAAGGTCGTGACAATCAAGCGCCAACTATTAATTTTTCTGTAAGAACAGGTCTTACGAATGCTGTCAATCAGTATGATTTGCTGAATACACCTGAATATGCTGAAGCAGTTTGGTTGTCATTCAAGAACAGGGGTATAGCTCCTACACACAACCAATATGGCTCAGGAGCCGATCCGGTAATTCCAGATTACATTTTACCTGCCGGCAAAAAGGCAGGTGATCCTTCCGTAGATCCTGCTCTGTATAATTATCCTAATTATCAGATTTTTGAAGCCAATAAAACAGGAACAGACTGGTATGATGAAATTTATCAAAGCGGTTTGGTTCAGGAATATGACCTCTCTGTATCCGGTGGTGGTAAGAACAGCACCTATGCTTTTTCCGGCAGCTATCTTGATGAAGATGGTATTTTAAAAAATACGAATTTTAAAAGATATAATTTCAGGATGAACTCTGAAGCCAAATTTAACGATTGGTTTAAGGCTGGAGAATCGTTACAGGTAATTTATATCGATGAACATGGTAACTTAGGCGATAACAGCGAAGGTACCGTGATTTCTCAGGCATACCGCTCACAACCAATTATTCCTGTTTACGACATCATGGGAAATTATGCAGGTTCAAAAGCTCCCGAAATGGGTAACTCTGGCAACCCTGTTGCAATGCTCGACCGTGCAAAGAACAACAACGGTAAATGGGTCCGGGTTCTTGGGAATGTTTATGGTGAAGTAACCCTGATGAAGGGACTTACTGTAAAATCGTTGCTGGGTTATAATTTTGGACAATGGAATTATAAAGGATATACCATTCCTAATTACGAACATTCCGAACCAAATAAGGTCAATGGAATGAATGCAAACTCAAACTATTCTTTACAATGGAACTGGACCAATACAATTAATTACAATGCCACTTTTGCCGATGTTCATAAATTAAATGTAATACTGGGAACTGAAGCCATTGAAAATAAATATCAATCGTTGAATGCCAGCAGAAGTCAGTATTTCTCGGAAGACCCAAATTATATGCAGTTGAATTCCGGAGAAATCAACAAAGACAACAGCGGTGATGCCTCTGAGTGGTCACTCTTTTCTCAATTTGCACGTGCGAACTATGACTTACAGGGAAAATATTTCCTTGAAGGCACGGTAAGGCGTGACGGGTCCTCACGGTTCAGCGAAGCAAACCGCTATGGAGTATTCCCTGCCGCATCGGCAGCCTGGGCTATTTCGCAGGAAAACTTTTTCGCAGGTACTAAAAACTGGTTAGACTTATTGAAAGTCAGACTTGGCTGGGGTGTAGCAGGTAACGATCAGATTGGTAACTATAACTCCTACACCACTTATGCAAGCGATAAATACAAAGCTTCCTATGCACTTGATGGTTCCAATACTACCGCAGTTACAGGTTTCAGGCCATCAGCCCTTGGAAACACGGATGTAACCTGGGAAACTACACAAACACTTAATTTAGGTGTGGATGGAACTTTCTTTGACAGAAGCCTGAATTTTTCTTTTGATGTATGGCAAAGAAACACCTCCGATATGCTATTTCAGGAGCCAATCCCCAA
>DAITNH010000195.1:0-5581 GCA_036834745.1 Prolixibacteraceae bacterium | reverse complement strand
ACTCCTGATGGTAAGATTACCGAGGCTGACAGGACTTTTATCGGCAGCCCGCATCCTGATTTAACCGGTGGTTTGAACTTCGATTTGAGCTACGCAAATTTTGACCTGAATATGTTCTTCTACGGAAGTTATGGAAATGAATTGAATAACTACGTAACACGCTGGATTGATTACGGTATGTTTAACGGAGGCTTAAGTAAAGATGCGCTTTACGAATCATGGGGAAGTCCAAAATTAAGTAACAACGCTGATGCAAAACTCCCGATGCTTGACCAAAGTGCTATTTCACAACAACCTTCAACTGCTTTTCTTGAAGATGGGTCATTTTTGAGGCTCAAATCTCTGAAACTGGGATACACCGTTCCCAAAACATTTTTAAACAAAGCTCAGATTAAGAACCTGCATATTTATGCCCAGGTCACCAACTTATTTACGTTTACCAAATACAAAGGACTTGATCCTGAGGTAAATGCTTCCGGAACCTATTTGGGTATGGATTTAGGTGCATGGCCAACACCTCGCCAGATTATGTTCGGTATTAATCTGGGTCTTTAATAATTAATTCATTAAAAATTCTAATAAAGGATAATATGAAAAAACTAACAATAATTGTGGCCACCATAATGCTCCTGGCCATGTCTAATTCGTGTTCAGATGAATTTCTGACAAAAGTTCCGCTGGGTTCTACATCAGAAAATGTCTTTTACACTGCGAAAGGAATTGATGCGCTGTTGACCGGCACCTATGCAGTTGTTCGGGGAAGTTCATTGTGGGAAGTATCCTGGGGGGCATCCATTCAAAACTGGACTTATGGTTCAGCAGCATCAGATGATGCCTATAAGGGTTCAGAGATTACCGACCAGGTTCCGGTTAACGATATCGAGAAATGGGCAGTTCCAACCAATAATGGCTATCCTGCTGATAAATGGAGACTGACTATTGGAATGGGCGTTGACCGTGCCAATAAAACCTTGAAAGTGATCAAGATAACCGAGGATGCTAAAACCATTACTGCAGAACAGGCTAAAAAATTCAGGGCTGAAGTTCGCTTCCTGAGAGCTTTGTTCAATTTTGAAGCACGTCTGGTATTTGGCGATTATATCCCTATTCTTACAGAAGAGACAGTAGATCCAAAACTGGTTTCAAATGTTAATCCTGAAGGTGCTGTTTTGACACACATTATCAACGACCTGAAGTTTGCCTGGGAAAACCTTCCGGAAAAACAGGCTCAAGTTGGCCGTGCAACAAAATATGCCGCAATGGCTTTGGCTGCAAGGGCTTATTTGCAGGACCTGAAATATGCTGAAGCAAAACCTTTGCTCGACAATATCATTAACAGTGGTAAGTATTCGCTGATGGATAAATTTATCCAGAATTTCGAGATTGCAACTAACAACAACAGAGAGTCAATCTTTGAAATTCAGGCAAATGTTAACGATGTTAACGAGTCGCTGAATGCTGAAATGGGTATTGGTTTGAACTGGCCTCATGGTTCTGATATTGGTATGTGCTGTGGTTTCCACCAGCCTTCTCAAAATCTGGTCAATGCTTATAAAGTGGATGCCAATGGTTTGCCATTGTTTGATACTTTCAACAATACTGACCTGAAAAATGATGCAGGTATTAATTCAGGAGCAACTTTTGTTCCGGCTGAAGACCTTCTTGACCCACGTCTGGATTTTACTGTAAGCCGAAGGGGCATCCCATACAAAGACTGGGGTATTAACCGCGGAAGCGACTGGATCAGAAAACAATCAGAAGGTGGTCCGTATTTGCCAGTTGCCAAACCATTTTTCAAAAAAGCTGAACGTTTCACTTTATCAACTACAACAGGATGGCAGACTGGTATCAATGCCAACAATTACCGCTATTTACGCTACACCCACATTTTGTTGTGGAGAGCTGAAATTGCTGCATTTGAAGGCGATCTTCCAAAAGCGCTGGCTTTGGTTAACCAAATTCGCGACAGGGCTGATAACGAGGTGGTAATGGGTAAAGTGAAAATTTATGAACTTCCTGCATCAGTTTATCCATGGGGAAAAGATGGTGATGTTGACTTCACAAAACCTGCTGCCAATTACAAAATTGGTTTGTACACGGCTTTTGCAAATAAAAAAGATGCTATGAGGGCAGTTCAATGGGAACAGCGCCTTGAATTTGCAACTGAAGGTATGCGTTTCTTCGACCTAAGACGTTGGGATAACTTACCTGCTGATGTTAAAGGAAAAGACATGGCTTCGATTTTGAATGAATTTGCTACCGCTGATTTAAGGGTCAGGGCATTTATGGCTGGCGCTAATTTCAGCGCTGCTGCCGATAAATATCAGCCAATTCCTCAAGGCCAGATCGACCTTCAATCTGGAGTAATTGAACAACGTCCTGAGTACAAATAAAGAAAGCATAATTTTTTAGATCAATTTTTAATTGCGGTTGCTTCATTCTATTATGGAGCAGCCGCTTTTTTTGTATATATTTAGTCCGAAAAATTGAAATAAATGGCGCTCAATTATATCTGGATTTTTTTCTTCGTGGTGGCTTTCATGATTGGCCTGGTTAAGCTCATTTTCTTCGGGGATATGGACATCTTTTCGCAGATGATGAACTCAACCTTTTCGATGGCTAAAACCGGCTTCGAAATATCACTTGGACTTACCGGAGTTTTAACCTTGTGGATGGGAATAATGAAAATAGGGGAGAAGGGTGGTGTTGTCAGGATTTTCTCCAAATTGGTTGGTCCGTTTTTTAATAAACTGTTTCCAACTTTGGGTAAAGATCATCCGGCTTATGGTTCCATCATAATGAATATTGCTGCCAACATGCTGAACCTCGACAATGCTGCTACTCCAATGGGCTTAAAAGCTATGAAGGAAATGCAGGAGACCAATCCATCAAAAGATACAGCTTCGGATCCACAGATAATGTTTATGGTTTTGAATGCTTCGGGACTGACAATTATTCCAATCAGCATCATGGTTTACCGTGCACAATTGGGTGCAGTTAATCCGTCTGATGTTTTTATCCCGATTTTGCTTGCTACATTTTTCTCGACACTCGCCGGTTTAATGGCGGTTGCCTGGCACCAGAAAATCAATTTGCTGGACAAAACCATTCTGGCCTATCTTGGTGGATTAGCCATTTTCATCGCCGGAATTATCTGGTACTTTTCAAGTATAGAAAAAGAGCAGATTCAAGTCATTTCGAGTGTTGCCAGTAATCTGATTATTTTTTCGATCATCATCATCTTTATTTTGCTTGCTCTTCGAAAAAAAGTGAACGTTTACGATGCTTTTATTGAAGGTGCAAAAGATGGTTTTCAAACAGCCATAATGATTATTCCCTACCTGATTGCCATATTGGTTGCCATCGGTATTTTCCGCACTTCAGGGGCGTTGGAGTGGACTATTTCAGGAATTAGCTGGAGCTTTCAGCAACTGGGAATAAATACCGATTTTATACCCGCACTGCCCACTGCCCTGATGAAACCCCTGAGCGGAAGTGGCGCCCGGGGAATGATGGTGGATGTAATGACCAATTACGGCGCGGATTCGTTTGCCGGACGGGTTGCATCTACCATTCAGGGATCAGCCGATACCACCTTCTATATTCTGGCCGTTTACTTCGGATCGGTTGGAATAAAAAATACCCGCTATGCGTTGACATGCGGGTTAATTGCCGATTTTGTCGGGGTTGTTGCAGCCATCTCAATGGCCTATTTGTTCTTTCATTAAACAGGTTTAAAGTCTAAAGTTGAACGTTTAAAGTTGCGCAACCTGAAACTTGGAACTCTTTAATCCATTGCATCAAAAACAATCACTTTCTCCCAAAGATGCTGACAATCTTCAATAAATTTAAGATGGATGGGATGGGTCTGGTAAATTTCCTGATCTTCTTTGCTCTTGAAAAAAGCCATGTACGAATAGGTAAATGAATCGTCAACCACTTCGCGGGGAGATTCAACCGGAGTACCGATGTGGCTCGACTGAATTTGCGGAACGGTAATCAATCCCTGTAATCCTTTTTCAAAATCATTTCTTGCTTCGGCATTCTTTGGCTCTTTCAGCCAGAAAAATACATGATGTACAAAGATGTTTTTAATTGGGACTTGATTGCCATAAGCGTTCCCGGTAACTGTGAGAAAGCCTGCTGCGGCCATTCCTCCTGCAATTTTAGTGACGAAATTTCTTCTGGATTCCATTTTTAAAAAGTTTTTACAACTTGTCTGAGTTGTACAAGTCGGGTTAAAAGTCCTTCGAGTAAATCAATTTGTAACATATTTGCCCCGTCAGATTTTGCATTGGCAGGGTCGGGGTGTGTTTCAATAAAAATTCCATCGACTCCAACCGCAATGCCGGCACGGGCAATGGTTTCTATTAATTGAGGTTGTCCGCCGGTTACGCCGCTCGATTGGTTGGGCTGTTGCAGCGAGTGGGTAATATCGAGAATTACCGGGCAGTTATTTTTTTGCATTTCAGGAATTCCACGGTAATCAACAATCAAATCGTAGTATCCGAATGTTGATCCGCGTTCGGTAAGAAATACATTGTTGTTGCCACTTTCGCGGACTTTGGTCACTGCAAATTTCATGGCTTGGGCCGATAAAAACTGACCTTTTTTGATGTTTACCGCTTTTCCGGTTTCGGCAGCTGCCACCAGTATATCAGTTTGCCTGCATAGAAAAGCCGGAATCTGCAACATATCAACATATTCGGCTGCCATGGCTGCTTCGGGTGCTGTATGGATATCGGTAACCGTAGGTATGTCGAAAGTTTCGGATACTTTCCGCAGTATTTTCAATGCTTTTTCATCGCCAATTCCGGCAAACGAATCAAGACGCGAGCGATTTGCCTTACGGTACGAACCTTTGAAAATATAGGGGATTTGTAGTTTTGTGGTTATTTCAACAATTCTTTCGGCAATCTCCATGGCCATTTGTTCGCCTTCGATGGCACAAGGACCGGCTAACAGCAAAAAATTTGAGTTTTCGAATTTGAGTTTTGGAATCATCATGTGTAATTTGTTACGAAGATAAACTAAAAGTTACATGCGTTATTATTGAATCACTTCCAATATTGAATGAATTGCAAGTTTCTGAACTAAAACAGTTGATTTTCCTTCAGCAAACGAAAAATCAAGTTCTTTTTCTTCAGGTTGCAAAATAATCTTTGACGGTTTTACCGGTGTTTTTATACTGACGGTTAAATCGTGCAGTTCAGGAATCTGGTCATAGCCAATGGCCGACTGGTTGGTATGCTCGCCAGCTACATTGATCAGGTTCACATAGGTTTTTCCGTTCAGGCTGTTTAAAGCAACATGAACGAGATGTGAACCGGTTACTGTTACCATTTTTTCAGGCGAAAGTTGCTCTATGGTTTCTGCAATAAAATCGCGTATGACGGGTGTTTTAAATTGCGAATAAGATGTACCGGCATTGAAATAAATGGCTGCAATTTTCCCTTTTCCAACCTGTCTGAATGAGGATGATATGGTTTTGCTTTTGTATGAATAATCGCACACATCATAAAAATAAGAGAGAACTTTACTGTCAGATTTAAATTCAAGCGTCAATAATGGAGAACGAATT
>DAITNH010000194.1:0-10634 GCA_036834745.1 Prolixibacteraceae bacterium | reverse complement strand
TTAAAAAAAGAAATTACCAGTTTTTTCGGATCGCTCACAGGATATGTGGTGGTTTTTGTATTCTTGCTGGCAACGAGTTTGTTTCTGTGGGTTTTTCCCGGAAATTACAATATTATGGAGAGCGGGTATGCTTCGCTCGATGGATTGTTTTCGCTGGCGCCTTGGGTTTACCTTTTTTTGGTTCCGGCAGTAACTATGCGATTGTTTGCCGAAGAGAAACGATTGGGTACCATGGAGGTTCTGCTAACCCGGCCTCTTTCTGTTTTCAGGATTGTATTTGCCAAATATCTGGCAGGTTTGCTGTTGGTTACGATTTCGTTGCTGCCTACTTTGGTGTATTTTTTCTCAGTGTATTCACTCGGAAATCCGGTTGGAAGTATTGATACCGGCGGAACCTGGGGCGCTTTTATCGGTTTGTTTTTTCTGGCCGCCATTTATGTCGCGATTGGCTTGTTCGCATCGGCGCTCACCGATAACCAGATTTTTTCCTTTATCCTCGCCATGGGGCTTTCATTTCTAGCCTACCTCGGTTTCGATCTGGTTGGTTCAATGCAACTTCCGTCAGCCATTCAGCAACTGATCATTGGTTTCGGGATCAACGAACATTACAATTCCATCAGCCGCGGGGTAGTCGATTCGCGCAATCTTGTTTATTTCCTGACCACCATTTTTCTTTTCCTTTTCCTGACCAGTCGAATCATTCATTTTCACAAAATGAATTTCAGGAGAGAAATTAAACTGGGAGTTTTGGCGATTGCTGGCGTTATTTTTATTGGTTTTCTGTCGGCACAACTGTTCTTTCGCCTCGACCTGACAGCCGAAAAAAGATATTCCATCACCACCGTTTCAAAGAATCTGGTGCAAAATTTAGACAAGCCTGTAAATATTACGCTTTATCTGGATGGTGAATTGCCGGCAGGTTTCCGCAAACTCCAGAAATCAGTTCAGGAAAAAATTGCCGATTACAATGCCTATTCGTCGCAACTGATCAATCTGTCGGTGATCGATCCGTATGAGATTTCGGACACGAAAAGACGCGATCAGCTTTTTATTGATCTGGCTGGAAAAGGGCTTCAACCGACTGATATCAGGCAAAACACGAAACAGGGAACCGTTACCCGGCGCATTTTTCCGGGAGCGCTGATCGAATACGGCGACAAGCAAATGAGTGTCAATCTGCTGAAAAACAACCCGGCTTTGCATTCGGAAGTGAACCTGAATAACTCAATTGAAGGTCTCGAATACGAGTTTACCGCGGCTTTTTCGGAATTGATGAACACGGAAAAACAAACGGTTGCTTTTTTGCAGGGACAGGGAGAATTGAACGAATATGAAACTCATGATTTTGCAGAAGCGTTGGCCGAAAAATACACCATTTCGCAAGTTTTGGCTTCACAGCTAATATCGAAAGGCGCACAAATCAAAACCCTGATCGTGGCCAATCCAACCGAAGAATTTACAGAGACTGACAAGTTTTACATCGACCAGTATTTGATGCATGGCGGCCGGATTATGTGGCTGATCGATCCGGTTTCGGTAAGTCTCGATAGTTTGAGTACCGGAAATACTACGCTGGCATTCCCGCGAAACCTGAACCTTAATGATCAGCTTTTCAGGTATGGTATCCGCCTGAATGACAATCTGATTCAGGATGTTGAATGCCTGATGATCATGGTAAATACGGCTCCGGCCGGAACGCAGGCAAAATTCACCCCGGCTCCCTGGTACTTTTCACCTTTGCTGAATCCTTCCGGAAATCATGTGATCAGCCGAAACCTGAACCGCGTGAAAGCCGAATTTGTAAGTTCAATTGACACGGTCGGGAAACAGGAACAGATGCAAAAAACTGTAATTTTGGCATCGTCGGCCTATTCGCTGGTAGCAAATGCACCCATGGAAATAAGTTTGGCAAGTATCAACAATCCGCCCGATCGCCGGCTTTTTAGTCAGCCATCGCAACCAGTGGGTGTTTTACTGGAGGGAACTTTTACTTCTGTTTTTAAGAATCGCATGGTTGATTCATACGGAGTAAAAAATTCCGAAGTAAAAACAGAGAGCAAATCCACCAAAATGATTGTTTTTTCTGACGGAAATATGATTGCCAATCAGTACCGTTTTGTGGGGGGCGTTCCCGAATTTATGCCATTGGGATACGACCGGTCTTCGCAACAAACTTTCGGGAACAAAGCTTTTTTAATGAATGCCGTGAATTACCTTTGCGACGATCAGGGATTAATGGAATTGCGTTCGCGTGTTTTTAAAATCCGGATGCTTGATAAAGTTAGGGTTCAGGAAGAAAAAACTATGTGGCAAATGCTGAATGTTTTGATGCCGTTGCTCTTGATTGCTTTGTTTGGCGCAGTATATATTTATGTTCGTAACCGTAAATACAAATGCTGAAATTGTCTTTAACGATTGTTTCCAAATATGTTCGTTTCTTTTGTATAAAATCTTGAAAGATCAATAGGTAGGAAAAATCAAAGTTTGTATATTCGTGAGCTTCCCGTTGAAAAAATGCGAAGCCAATTTCAAGGCAAATAATTTAAAATGAAATTAAAACTCTAAAAAAATATCTAATGAAATTTGTTGTTTCAAGTACCGAATTACTCAGTCATCTTTCTGCAATCAGTAAAGTGATCAATTCAAAGAATACACTTCCTATTCTGGATAATTATTTGTTTTTATTGGAAGAAAACCTCCTGACAGTAACTGCTTCCGATCTTGAATCAACATTGATTACAAGCCTGGAACTGGACAACACCAATGGAACCGGAGCAATTGCAGTTCCAGCAAAATTGATGAATGAAACCCTGAAGGAATTTCCGGAGCAGCCTTTGACTTTCCAGATTGATCCTGAAACCTTTGCCATCGAAATATTTTCCCAAAACGGAAAATTCAGTATTGTTGGCCAGAATGGAGAGGATTTTCCTCAACAGCCTATCCTGAACGAGGACATTGCATCGACCATTAATTTGAATCACACTGTACTTCTCAATGGGATCAACAAAACACTTTTTGCAACTGCCGACGATGAACTTCGTCCGGTGATGAACGGTATTTTTGTGGAACTTTCCACGGAAGATATCAAGTTTGTGGCTTCTGACGCCCACAAATTGGTACGCTACAAACGTTTCGATGCCAAAGCAGAAAAAGATGCTTCGTTTATTCTTCCTAAAAAACCGGCTGCTCTTTTGAAAAGTTTGCTTCCGAAAGAAGATTTTGATGTAAAACTGGAGTTTGACGACAAGAATGCATTCTTCACACTTAGCAATTTCAAATTGATCTGCCGTTTGGTTGAAGGCAATTATCCAAGCTACAATTCAGTTATTCCAACGAATAACCCAAATCAACTGATTATCGACCGGGTTGAGTTTTACAATACAGTTCGTCGTGTTTCCGTATTCTCCAATCAGGCAAGCAATTTAGTTCGCCTGAAATTAACTGAAAATCAATTGGTTGTTTCGGCACAGGACATCGATTTTGCAATATCCGCTGTTGAACGCCTGAGTTGTCAGTATGAAGGCGAGGACATGGAAATCGGATTCAAGTCAACCTTCCTTCAGGAAATACTCGCCAACCTGTCGGCTACCGATGTGAAAATGGAATTGTCGGATCCGACCCGTGCCGGTTTGTTATTACCTGCTGAAAATGAGCATGAAGAAGAAAATATATTGATGCTTCTGATGCCTATGATGATAAATGCCTGATAATCGAAAATCTCATATATATAAACCTAACAGTTGAGTCTGTTAGGTTTTTTATTTTTTTTAAGACAATATCATACTTATTCAGAAGGTATTTATGCATCTGAAATTTTAGTATTACAAATGGATTAGTTGCCAGATATTAGAATAACTTATAAAAATTGCAACAGGCTATATTATAATGAAGAAAGGATTCGCATATATTATATTAGCTATAACATTTGTTATTGGGATTCAGGTAAATACCGTGAAAAGTCAAACTTACTGCAATCCGCTAAACTTACCGTACCAATTTAATGCGGATTCGCCTTCCAAATACGATATTTCCGACCCAACCATCGTGCTCTACAAGGATAATTATTTTTTATTCGCTTCAAATGCAGGAGGATATTGGTATTCCGGCGACTTGCTTTCCTGGAAATTTGTATCTGCCACAAACCTGCCATTTGAAAATATGGCGCCAACAGCTTTTGTAATCGGAGACTGGATCTATTTTAGTACTTCATTCAGCAATAAGATATTCCGTTCCAAGGATCCGGTCAGTGGGAAGTGGGAAGTTTACAGCAACAATTCGTTGCTGTTATCGGAGATAAGCGATTTTGCGGTTTTTGCCGATACCGATGGCAGGGTATATTGTTACTATGGATGTTCTAACAATGATGGGGTGATGGCACGTGAATTAGATGCCAGTAATCTACTCGAACCAATAGGAGTTCCTGTAGTCTGCCGTAAAATAAATCCACTGAAAAAAGCTCCGAAAAAGCTTAAAGAAAATTCAGCCAGGACTGGCAGTTACAATGCTAAAAGTTCATGGATGAATAAGTACAATGGAAAATACTATTATCAATGTGCTGAGCCGAACAATGAATTGAATAATTATAGCGATGTTGTATATGTTTCAGATAGTCCAATGGGGCCTTTTACGTTTGCTGCGAATAATCCATTTTCATACCGCCCTGATGGTTTTGTAAGCGGAGCCGCTAATGGTTCAACATTTGCTGATAAATATGGCAATTGGTGGCACATTGCAACAATGACAGCTTCTAAGAACCAGAAGTCTCCTTCCCGGCTCGGACTCTTTCCTGCCGGATTCGATAAAGATGGAAATTTATTCTGTAAAACTGATTTTGGTGATTACCCGATCATCATGCCCAATGAGAAATATACCAATGTAAGTAAGCTAGATCCGGAATGGGCACTTCTATCAGATAATATTACTGTACAAGCATCTTCAAGTCTGGCTTCATGCCCGGTCACTTCGGCTTTTGACGAAAATATTGGGACCTATTGGAGTGCTAAAACCAGCAAAAAGGGAGAATGGTTGATGGCCGATTTCGGTTCGGTTTGCACAATTAACGCCTTTCAATTAAATTTTGCTGAAAATAAATCACAAATCACATACAATGACAGCCTATTTGCATATCAATACCTTGTTGAATATTCAATTGATGAGAAGAATTGGAAAAAATTGAGTGATAAAACCACCAACACAAGTTACGAGACAAATCCTTATGAAGCAATAAAAATACCAGTTCAGGCCCGGTACATAAAAATTACCAATTATAATGTACCTGTTGGTACTTTCGCCATTTCCGGGTTCCGTATTTTTGGATCTGGAACAGGCCGTAAGCCGAAAAAGGTTAGTACTTTTCGTGCAGTAAGAGATTACCGCAATCCACAAATTATTAAAATGTCGTGGAAAAAGCAGGCAAATACTGCTGGTTACAATATTCGATATGGTACCGATAAGGATAAATTATACCACAGCTATCAGGTGTATAAAAATACGCGGCTGAATATTCATTGTCCTGATAAAAATAGAATTTATTGGTTTCAAATGGATGCTTTTAATGAAAATGGGGTTATGCCTGGCAAACCAATGCTTTCGAAGTAATTAGTTATTAATCATTACAATAATAGATATATTAAATGAAGTTGAATCTCAAAAATCCCCTTGTTTTTCTCGATCTGGAAACAACCGGAATGAATATCGTAACCGACAGGATCGTTGAAATTGCATTGATAAAAGTTCATCCCGATGGAAGGGAAGAAGAAAAAGAGTACAGGATTAATCCTGAAATGCCAATCCCAGATGTTGTTAGCAAGATTCATGGTATTTACGACGAGGACATAAAAGATAAGCCAACGTTCAAAGAGGTTGCAAAAACGATTGCCCAGTTTATTGAAGGATGTGACTTTGCCGGTTTCAATTCAAACAGGTTTGATATTCCGTTGCTTGCCGAGGAGTTTTTGCGCGCCGATGTTGACATCGACCTGAAAAAGCGAAAGTTTATTGACGTTCAGGCTATTTTTCACAAAATGGAAAAACGCACGCTGGCTGCTGCCTATAAATTTTACTGCCAGAAACCGCTGGAAGATGCCCACAGTGCAATGGCTGATACCAAAGCAACTTACGAAGTATTGAAGGCCCAGCTCGACCAGTACAAAGACGAAGAATATGAAGATCATTCAGGCAAAGTATCAAAACCAATTGTCAACGAAATTCAGGCACTGAGCGATTTTTCGGCTTACGATACAAATGTCGATTTTGTTGGACGAATTGTTTACGATGAAAATGGCGTCGAAACGATCAACTTCGGTAAAAATAAAGGTGTGCCGGTTGAAAAAGTTCTCCGCGAACAGCCCGGATATTACGGATGGATTCTGAACAATGAATTTCCGTTGTACACAAAGAAAGTGCTGACTGCTATAAAATTGAGAATGAAATAAACATTTGTAAAGACGCGATTAATCGCGTCTTTACCATCCTAAACAAAATACGAATAACCATGAAAATCATCTGTGTAGGCCGCAATTATGTGGCACATGCCAAAGAGTTGAACAACGAAATTCCAGACGAACCAGTATTGTTTATGAAGCCCGATTCGGCATTGCTCCGCAACAACGATCCTTTTTATATTCCTGAATGGACCAAGGATGTTCACCACGAAATTGAGCTGATTGTTCGAATCAGGAAACTCGGCAAAAACATTGAGAAAAAGTTTGCACACCGTTATTACAACGAAATTGGAATTGGGATCGACTTTACCGCCCGCGATCTTCAAAACAAGCTCAAAGACAAAGGATTGCCATGGGAAAAATCGAAAGCTTTCGATCATTCTGCGGTAATTTGTCCTGAATTTGTAACTGTTGAATCATTGCCCGACCGAAATGCAATCAATTTTCGGCTCGACATAAACGGGAAAACTGTTCAGGAAGGAAACTCTGCTTTGATGATCTTTTCAATCGATGATATTATTTCGCATGTTTCGAAATACTTTACCCTGAAAATAGGCGACCTTATTTATACAGGAACCCCGGCCGGAGTGGGTCCGGTTCAGGTTGGAGATCGCCTGGAGGGATTTCTTGAAGGACAGAAAAAGTTTGATTTTTGGGTGAAATAATCGCCCGTCATTAGTTTGAAATCTCACCAATTTCATTTTTTAGTGATTATCTATGGGTTTTACCAAAATAATCATCTATTTTTAGCATCGAATTGCTGAAATCTTATAGCGCTTATATTCAGCGATATAAGACGAGGCCTGACCTTAACCAACAAACTATTTAACCATGGGTAACAAGAAAGGACTCTTGATTGCAGTTCTCGTATTGTCTGTAATCGTATTACTTTTCATTTTATTCCACTTCACTGGAATTCCTTCATTTCTGACCTCTGATTCAAAAAAATATCAGACTTCCATTGTCGATCGCGGGCAGGTATTTATTCCTATCGAAGCAACCGGAGTTGTTGAGCCTGAGAATGAGGTCATACTTCTTAGCCCAAACAACAGCATCATCCAGAAAATAAACAAGGAGCCGGGCAGCCGCGTCGTTAAAGGAGAGATAATTATAGAACTCGACGACAAACCTACCCGTGATGAAATCGGCCAAATTACTGATCAGCTCGAAGTAAAATCCAATTCACTCGAAAGATCCAGACTGGAAGGGCAAATGGCACGTATCGATCTGGATTATAACGTTGAAGTAAAGAAATTGAGAATTACCTCTATTAAAGCCCAGTTGGCTGATGAAGAGCAATTGCTGAGTGTGGGAGGTATATCTTCGGCAAAAATGGACGAGACCAAACAGAACCTTGTGCTGGCAGAAAAAGACCTGGACATGGTGCTGAAGAAAAATGCCATCCGTTTAAAGCAAATGAAAACAGAAGAAAACGGCCTGAATCTGCAAATTGAGATTCAGAAAAAACAACTTGCCGATAAAATTGAAATGCTTGGCAAGCTAAAAATCAAAGCCCCGTCAAACGGAATTATTCTTTCGGTTGCAGGAAAAGAAGGTGAAAAAGTTGGCAGTGACAAGATGTTGATTACAATGTCTGATCTTACTACATTTAAAATCAAGGGATTAATTGATGAAAAACTTTCTGAATTTGTAAAAACCGGGAACCCTGTTTTTGCCATTGCCGAAAATGAAAGACTGGTTGGGTCAATCGGAAATGTTACCCCAACAGTTTCTGACAACAAAATTCAGTTCAACGTTCACCTTGAAAACAGCAATAATCCAAAGCTTATTCCTAATCAATCCATTCAACTTCAGGTTTTAAAATCGATTAAGACCGAAGTATTGCGCATTACTGCTAACAATGATTTTAAAGCCAATGCCGAACAAACCGTTTATGTACTCGATTCGGGAAACCGGGTACCACGAACGGTATATTTTGGCATTAAAGGATCTGATTATCAGGAGGTAATTTCCGGCTTAAGTGAAGGTGAAAAAGTAATAATTTCTGATTCACCTTTTCGTATGAAAACAAAAAAAACCGAGACGAATAATTAGATGAAGCAACTAAATAAAATATTGAGTTTGAACGGGATCGTTATTTGGCTTTTAATGATTCCATTTTTATCTGTCCGTGCTCAGGATATTAATGGATATGGTCTTGATCTTCAGGATGTTGTTTCTTTAGCGGTAGAGCAATCTTCGGCGGTTAAATACGCACAAAACCGTAATGAGAATTATTACTGGCGATGGAAGAATTTTAAAACTCAATATCGCCCGCAATTGGTTGTTTCAGGCAATCTTCCTGATTTTACCAAATCAACCATCGGTGTTACGCAGCCCGATGGTAGTTTGGAATTTAAGCAGGTTACAAACCTGGCCACATCGGCGCGGCTTTCACTCAACCAATCCATCCCTTTTACAGGAACTTATGTTTACGCCTCTACTTCCGCATACAGGTTTCAGGATTACAACAAGGACATTGTTCGTTTCTCCGGAAGTCCGTTTTCGGTCGGTTTTACCCAACCTATTTTTTCGATTAACTGGATGAAATGGCAGCAAAAAACAGAACCGCTTATTTACGATGAAGCTCAGAAATATTTTATTCAATCCATTGAAGAAATTTCGCTGAACACAGTTTACCGGTTTTTCACGTATTTAATGGTGCAAACCAATTATAAACTTGCTGAAAGCAACCTAAAAAACAGCAACAATAACCTGAAAATTGCCCAAACAAAAAAAGACCTTGGAACAATTTCGGACAATAATTTTGCACGTAACGAACTGGCAGTGCTAAATGCACAGAAAGCACTGAATCAGGCAAGTATGGATTTAAAAAATGCTGACTTTGAATTAAAATCGTATGTTGGAATTCCACAGGATCAGAAGATTGAACTGGAAATGCCGCTAAACATAACCTTGTTTGAAATTAATTTAAAAAAAGCGTTGGAAGAGGCCAAGTTTAACCGAAAAGAAGGTTCGGAATATAAACGCAGGCTAATTGTAGCTGACCGTGATTTGCTGAATGCCAAACGCAGCACCGGTTTAAGTGCAACGCTTCAGGGAAGCTACGGATTATCGAACAGCGCTGAAACCATGGCCGGCGTTTACGATCAGCCAGAACGTCAGCAAACCTTGAAACTTGCCCTGAGTATTCCGATACTCGATTGGGGGCAGTCGGCTTCAGCAGTTAAACTGGCCGAATCGCAGCGCGACCTGGTTATTTATGATGTGGAGAAAGACCGGGAAGATTTTGAGCGAAGCATCGTGGTACAGGTTGAGCAGTTCAGTTTGATGAAAGATCAGCTGATGACTGCAAAGGAAGCTGACAAGGTTTCTGAAAACGGCTACCAGATTGCCTTAAAACAATTTCAGAATGGAGAAATTAGTATCACTGATTTAAATATTTCACTTGCAGAACGCGAAGATGCCAAACGCGATTATATCCGGTCACTTCAAACCTATTGGTTAGCCTACTATAGATTGAGAATTCTGACACTTTATGATTTTGAAAGAAACGCGAAGATCAGCTATGTAAATCCAATGAATCCGGACAATTAGGTTTTTCCTTTTATTGTTGGAAAATAGCAGACCTGCCAAAGGTGGCAGTTTCAGTTCATGGAATGTTTCCGGAATGCTGATAGGAGAGTATGAATGAAAAAGTATTCAGTGGTCAGTCTCAGTTGGCAGCCAAACTAATTTACAGCAATGCCCCATGCTCCTTGCCCTATGCTAAAATAAAATCCGGCAGTTCTGGTTAAATGGCTGAAAAAGTTGTATTTTTGTAGCCCTTAATATCGGGGCTGACTGGTTTTGACAGCGGGTAGAAGAGGTATGTAAGCATGTCGGGCCTTGATCGCACAGCCCGTTAACTCGGCGTTCACAATTCAATTGGCGAAAACAACTACGCTCTTGCTGCGTAACCGAACTAAGTAGGTTATACTTCATTCCGGTATTAGATACTGGAACGGGACATCGCCCGGGTGCTACTTCCCTGAAGCGGCCCGATCAGGCGGTGCAAATAAATCGGGGATAGTGGAAGTTAAGCTTCGGGACTTCTGCAAAATTAAGAAGCTAAGGTAAAAGTCGGTGGCCCTGATCCAGCTTTTATTCGAAAACCAAGTCTGGGGATAAACATGTAGAAGGCATATTGCTTCCTCGTTTGGACGCGGGTTCGATTCCCGCCAGCTCCAC
>DAITNH010000193.1:0-10697 GCA_036834745.1 Prolixibacteraceae bacterium | reverse complement strand
TTGTAGTTTAGAAAAGGTACATCATCATTAAATTCAACCGGTTGTTGGTTGTTTTGTGGGTTTCGGCATACAATCCGTTTTCAAAGTTGATTGCTCCGATTCCATAGTCGGCAGTGGTCATTTCGTATTCGGCCACCAGCCTTATTTTCGACACATTATAAGATATACTTGGCGAAACCCTGAAAATACCTTTTACATTTTGCAGCAGACCACAGGTTCTCGCCTTGTTGGTTCCGTCATTGTACAATGCCTTACCTGTTCCAAGGTTATCGCCGATTCCAACCAAAATTCCGGCCTGCCATTTTTTTCCGTACAAAGCATTTACCAGCGCGGTGTAATTGGTATAGTTGGTATAGGTTTCAGCGCCTGTTCGCGCATCAACAGAGGCTACCCCATATCCGCCCAATAATGTGATCTGGTTCATATTCTGTCCGTAATAGCCTTTCGAAATGATTGAAAACATGTTGTGAGCATATTTCATATAGGCCATCAATCCTTTTCCGGTAGTAAATTCGGGTGCCTTAAAAACTCCGCCGGTTCCGGTGTTGGTCATTCTTGGTTTGATCTGGTTGTACAATGCACCCGCACCAACTGTAAAGTCTTTGTTTTTATATTCGATTGCCAGAACAATTTCAGGTAAAATTCCATTTCGTTTGGCCTGATTAGAGGTAGAATAATTGGATGATTCGATTGCCTTTGATGCATATTGAAGTTCATACAGCAATGCTCCGCTAAGAGTGAATTTTCCGGATAAGATATCGTACCTTATTTGTGGTGTGCGACTGAAAGCCTGAAATGGCGCACCTGTATTTAGTCCTGCAACAGTCGGAAATATGCTGCCTCCCCAGAATGGGTGCCATGTTTGTCCGACAATGAGTTTTGATTTTTCCCACATGAAAGCTGAATAAGCCTGGCGAATGCGCAACAGCGTTGGTTCTGACTTTAATATTCCGCCAAAATCAAATTCAATGTTTCCACTGGTTTTTGCCCCGAAAATTTCTGGGCCGCTTATTCTAACTCCTAATCGGGTGGTAATGGCAGATAGATTTGTACTGGTTTGCTCGTTGATATCTTCGCCGTTGGCGTCATTCCCTACATATAAAGGTACCAGATAAAACTGATCGTGTGCGGCATCCAGTCCTTTGTAGGTGTCGAGGTAAAACTCGTTTCTTACAAATCCATAAAAATCGAGATCGAGGTCATTGGTTTTGACATCTTGCCCAAAAGAGAAAACTGCGCTGAAAAGCAGTAAAAACAAGATTGCATTTTTCATTTTTAATTTGGTTCTGAGGATCGTCTGCAGCCAAAATTTTAAAATGGCAATGCAATACAAAATGAATTTCCTGAAGGATTCAAATTGTGATCTTTGGTTTTTATTTTAATACTGTTATTCCTTCTGAAACAGGTGTAATACAGTATTCTAAGCCTATTTTTAAGAATCGGAACCAAAAGTAAAAGATTTAATTTAGACTGCAAATGAGCGAAAGAAGCAATTGTAAGCTGTTCGGTACTTTTGCTTTCAATATAAAAGCCGAAATACATTAAAATAAAGCGATTATAAGCGATAGGTGCCATTTACTGAAAAACACAATAAACAGTAATTTAGATTCAGTTTGAATAATGAAAACTTCAGGAGACATTTATATACTTCAATGCAATCGTTTTTTGATTGTTTCCCATGTGGTGAATAAAAAATAAATCATATTCGCTGTAAATATTTAGGCAGTAGGCTACTAAAAATTATAAAAAAAATATTTCAGGCAAATAATTTATTATAGCAAATGTATTTTGAATTAAAATATAACTACTTTTGAAAAATTAATTTATTCATTTTTTAAACAGTTATTTATGAACATTTTTGTTGGCAGCCTTCCCTTTAAAATTGAGGAAAGCGAATTACAGGAAATTTTTGAAGAATACGGAGAAGTAACATCCGTAAAAATTATCACAGACAGAGCTACTGGAAGATCTAAAGGCTTTGGTTTTGTGGAAATGACAAACGAAGAAGAAGCTAAAAAAGCAATTGAAGAACTGAACAACGCAGAGATTGAAGGCCGGACAATTGTTGTAAATAAAGCTGAAGAGAAAAAAGAAGGTACACGTCCAGGTGGCGGTGGTTTCCGTGGTGGAAGCGGCGGCGGTGGCGGTTTCCGCGGAGGTAACTCTGGCGGTGGCGGCGGCGGTGGTTTCCGTGGTGGAAGCGGCGGCAGCGGTGGCGGTGGCTATCGTGGTGGCGAACGTGGCGGCAGCTCAGGCGGCGGTGGCGGTTTCAACAGAGGTGGCAGCACCGGTGGAAACAGAAGATCAGAATACTAGTCTTCGTACCATTTTTGATTTGCTATTAATGTAAAAATTGACTGAGTTAATTTTTACAACTACATAAAGGCCAGTAAAGAGAAGAAGTTAAATTCTTCGCTTTATTGGCCTTGGTTTTTTTGTTATTTCTCTATCCTTATCCTTACATCCACTGCAACCAGTTTTTCTCCATCACCCATCAGCGGGTTGATATCCATTTCCTTGATTTCGACGGCAAAACGCAAAAGCGTTGACAGGCGCACCATTATTTCTGCAAATTTGCGCTCGCTTACCCCGTTTTTTCCCCGGTAGCCTTTGATAATCTGATACGAACGGAGACTTTTTATCATCGAAGCAGCTTCGCACATGGTAAGCGGGGCCAGACCTGAAGTAACATCTTTCAGCACTTCCACAAAAATTCCTCCCATTCCGCAAAGTATCACATGACCAAACTGGTCTTCGTATTTGGCACCCAGAAACAATTCAATTCCCGAAGCCATTTCTGCCATCAGCACTGCCGTGGTATGTTTTATTTTTATCAACCGCTGAAATTCGCGCTGAACTGTTTCAATGTCTTTAACATTCAGCACCACTCCGTCAACATCGGTTTTGTGCACAGGCCCCACCACTTTCATAACCAATGGGAACCCAAGCTGCCGGGCTGTTTCGAGTGCAGCATCTTCAGTTGTCACGGTAATTTCCCTGACCATTGGAATTCCTGCGGCGGCAAATAGTTTGTGGATGGTTTCGGGCGATTGAAACCCATCTTCAGTGTGGTCGATTATGCGACGAATTTCGGGAATATCGATGTTATCGAGAAATATCTTTTCTTCGTGCGGACGGGCGGTTTTCAGAATGGAAGTCAATGCTTTACCCAGCAAAACTTCATCGGGAAAATATACATTTCCCTGTGAGATAAAATAAGCCACATCGTCTTTTACATTTATCGTGGAAGGCAGAATGGGAAAAATTGGCTTTTTGCAGGTTTGCATTTTTTCGTTCAGTACCTGATAAACATCGTGGACCGGTGTTAATCCCGGGCTGCCGAAAATGACAGCCATCCCATCAATTTCATCAAATTCATTTTCGCAGGCATCGATGATTGATGCAAGCTGTTCCGCATTTCCGGTGGCAAGGAAGTCGATTGGGTTTTCGACCGACGATCCCGGAAAAAGTTTACTTTTCAGCTTTTGCCGGGCTTCCGAATCTTTGATTTGAGGAATGTGCAGCCCGCCGCTTTCAAGCGAATCGGTGAGCATAACAGCCGGGCCACCTGCGTGGGTGATGATGGCCAGCCTTTTGCCTTTCATTGGTTTGCAATGAAATACATTTGCCACGGTAGTTAGCTCTTCGCGGCCATAACAGCGAACAATTCCGGCTTTGCGGAAAAGTGCTTCAACTGCCAGATCTGAATTGGCCATAGCGCCGGTATGCGAAGCTGCTGCGCGGCTTCCGGCCTGACTGCTTCCGGCTTTTATCGCTGCAATTTTACAGCCTTTGCGGATCAGTGATGAAGCATGTTTCAATAATTTATCAGGATTTTTAATGCTTTCGATGTAAAGCAGTTTCACCCTTGTACTGGTTTCAGGATTAAAAACATCGTCCATAAACTCAAGGATTTCTTCAACGCCGTTCTGAGCTGAATTTCCCACTGAGAATACGCTTGCAAAATGAAGTCCTTTCGGTATTCCAGATTCCATTATAAAAACAGCGGTTGCTCCGGAACTCGAAACGAGGTCGCAGCTCATTTGCACGAGCTTTGGAATGGGAGTGGTAAAAACACTGGTGTGGGCGTAAGTTATTATGCCAATGCAATTTGGGCCGATCAGGCTGCCGTTATTTTCCTCAATTATTTTTACAATCTGCTGCTCAAGTATTCGGCCTTCTTCGCTTTCCTCGCTAAAACCTGCCGAAATGATAATGAAGCCTTTGGTCCCTTTTTGTGTTGCCAAAACTTCCACTGCGCCGACACAGGCTTTTGCCGGAATGGCAAGTACTGCTAAATCAACTTGTGGCAAATCTTCTGGACTTGAAAAAGACCGAATTCCCTGAACTTCTGATTCATTTGGATTGACAACCCAAAGATCGCCTTTGAAATTGTTGTCAATCAGGTTTTTAAGGAGTTTACCTCCGGGTTTCGAGATATTGTTCGAAGCACCTATAACTACAATACTTCGGGGAGCAATCAATTCTTTTGTAATCATTGTCAGGATTTCAATTCGCGTGCTAATTTACAAAAAGCAATTTCAGGAGGAACTGATTTTTTACCGCTTTTCCGGGATGTTCTATAATGTTAGGCTAAAGATAACTGGGGTATAGCCATGAATTTTGATAACTTTGACAACCGGCAAACATATTTTCTTTATTTTGGAATCAAAGTGAATTTATTTAAAAAGACTTAATCTTTCTATTTCAGTCTGATGTCGAACAATTCAGAACAAAAAATTGTAGCTATTTGTGATTTTTCTGAAACGATGAGTGAGGTCATCGTTCATGCGGTACGGTTGGCTGACATTCTGCGCAAGGAGCTTTGCCTGATAGCTGTATGGAAAAATGAAGCCCAGAAAATCCAGATTCAGGAGAAACTAATTCTCACTACCCGAAACCTGAAATCAAATCTGCCCAACATGCAGATTTCATGGCTGCTGATTCAGAAATCCCTGTATTTCAACATGCAAAAGCTGGTCGATAATTACAATGCGGTTCTGGTTGTATTGCACCAGACTGATATTCACTGGGCGCTAAAAGCCTTTCAGCTGAGCAGTATCGCTTTCCTTTTTGTCAAAGGAAATACGCCTGAATTTTTGAGTTATAAAAATGTGCTGGTTCCGGTCGATTACCGCAAAGCTTCGAAGGAAACTTCGCTTTGGGCATCGTACTTTGGCCGGTTTAACCGTTCGCAGGTTCAACTGATTTACGCCCATGAATCGAATAAAGAAGATGCCGGCAGATTATTCCGAAACCTGGAATTCTTCAAAAAATTCCTGTCCAGTCTGAATGTTCGACATTATGAGATCGCCGGAAAAACTTCCAGTTGGGGAATTTGCAACGAAACCCTTGATATGGCCAATGAGTGTAATGGAGATGTAATGATTTTTTCAGGAAGTAGTTCCATCTCGCTGATTGATTTACTGATCGGACTTCCGGAGAAAAAGCTCATCCTGAAAGCGGGCAATTTGCCGGTGTTGATGATCAATCCACGAAAAGATATTTGTGTATTGTGTGACTAAATTATTCCTCAATTACCATCTCGTCAATCAGATACCCCGCACCAGCCATTTTGTCGATAACGAAAAGTGCAAAACGGATATCGAGTGCAATGTTGCGGCAGCGTTCAGGATCGAACATCAGGTCGCTCATGGTTCCTTCCCAGCAACGGTCGAAATTGAGGCCGATTAATTTTCCTTCCGCATCAATTACCGGACTGCCCGAATTGCCGCCGGTGGTATGGTTTGAAGCAGTGAAACATACATTCAATGATCCGTTTTTGCCATATCTTCCAAAGTCTTTATTCTTGTATATCTCGCGAAGTGCCTGCGGAACGTTGTAATCGTAAATCTCAGGATTGTCTTTTTGCATGATGCCTTCGATGGTGGTAAAATAGTCGTAAATTACCCCGTCCATCGGTTCGTAGCCTTCCACTTTTCCGTAGGCAACACGAAGGGTTTTGTTAGCATCGGCCCAAAGCGGTTTCCCTTCGTTCATCGCCATGATACCTGCCACATAAGTTTTCATGCTCTCGTCAATCTGTTTCTGGATAGTATTGAAATACGGTTCCACATTCAGCTCAAAATGGTTTTTCAGGCTCCTGAACATTTTAAAAACCGGATCGTTGCTCAACTTTTTTAGTTTTTTTCCTGAAAGATCTGCTGTTGAGACCAGCAGTTTTGGAGCATCTGCAAAAACTGATTTACGGTAAATATTGCCGATCAGTTCTTCAGAAGAAGTTTTGCTCATCAGTGATTTAAAATCTTCAGGTAAATATTGCGGGGCGATGTCGTTGAAGTACAACTGGAGTAATTCGGTAAAAACTTTTTCATCGGTTGCACGATTGTAATCTTTAAAATGATTTTCAATTTTCAGTTTTATTGCCTCCTGAATTACTGCATGATTTGAAGATGCTGACCAGCTTGTTTCAATCAGGTCGAAAAATGAGATGATGCTGAAAATATCTGTACCACGGCCTACAATTTCAGCATAATAATCGTTGGCTTTTGTGTAGGGTTCTATATCGTGGTAAAGTTTTTCGAATGTTGGAAGTACTTCTCCATAAAGGTTTTTCCGATCAGGACTTGCCTCTACCCAATTCTTAAATTCAATTTCTTCGGCTTGTTTCACTGAAACGGCATTTAGTCGTTTCAATCCGCTTACCTCACCCTGCCATTTTTTCCAGGCATTGCCTGCGTTTTGATATTTAGCGGCATACTGAATGCGGATTTTTGCATCTCTCTCCATATAGGCAGCAAGCAGGCTAAGTTTTATGCCACGGATTTTGATTTTATCCGGATCGCCCTGTTCCATTATTTGCCGAATGGCCTGCGATGGCAAAAATTGCTGGGTGGTTCCCGGAAATCCAAATACGAGGGTGAAATCTTCGGGCACAACTCCTTTAAGAGATATTTTGAAAAACTTTTTGGGTTTGAACGGAACATTGCCTGCCGAATATTTAGCTGGCTGATTATTCTTATCGGCATAAATGCGGAACATTGAAAAGTCGCCAGTGTGCCGTGGCCACATCCAGTTGTCGGTATCGCCGCCAAATTTACCGATCGAAGTTGGGGGCGCACCTACCAGCCGGACATCCTCAAATACCTGATAAACGTACAAAAAGTATTGATTTCCGTAGAAAAGTGGTTTCACAGTAGCTTCAAATTTGCCTTTTTGAGCTGCTTCATCGGTTATTTTTTTTGTGTTTCGGGCAATGATTACTGATAGAGAATCTTTTGGTTTGCCTTCAGTTCCGGCGAGTACCGTTTGAGAAACATCTTCCATTCGATCGAGAAACCGGACACTCAATCCTGAATTTGGCAGTTCTTCCTGACGGGTTTTGGCCCAGAAACCATCGGTCAGATAATCGTGTTCGAGCGAACTGTGTTTCTGGATGGCATCATAACCACAGTGATGGTTGGTGATCAGCAACCCGTCGTTTGAAATGACATTACCCGTACAGCCTGTGCCAAAGAGCACCACGGCATCTTTCATGCTTTCCTTATTGACGCTGTAAATGTCTTCGGCAGTGAGTTTGAAACCCATCTGCTGCATTTCTTTGATGTTGTATTTATCGAGCAAAGTGGGTATCCACATTCCCTCTTTGGCAAACAATGCCGCAAAGGAAATCAGGACAAGGGCAATGAGAAGTCCGGTTTTTCTGATCATTTTTCTTTGATTATTTAAAGCGACAAAAGTATTAATCCGTCGCGAACCCATTTTGGGTATTTGTCATGAAACGGGGAAGATTTTAAAAGTTCTATTGGTTAATTTCAGAAGAGTTATGAAATCCGGAGGCCACAACAGTTGTTTCGATATTGTCTTTATTTACAATACTTGCATTAATCAGGATCGATTTTACCAGCACTTTGCCATTACTTTCGGTGGTAAATTGATTTTTGATGGTTTTATTATTTGCCACAGTCCATGCCAGCTCGGCCGTTGCCAGCGCAGTTTCTTTCAGTGGTTTGAGAACCGTACAGGTTTGTGTACCGTTTTTTATAGCCCTTACATTTTCCAATTCAGCATCCTGTCCGGCAAGAAGTATTTTCCCTTCCAATCCTGCCTCTTTCAGGGCCATCATGGCTCCAAATGCCTGATTATCGTTTCCGCAGATGATCCCGGTCAGCCCTTCCGCATATTTTTCCATGATAACTTTTGCCTGACGGTAGCCGTCTTCCCTGGTCCAATTTTCGCCAAACTCACTGTACACCAGCTTTACATCACCACTTTCCATCAGTGGCTGGAAAACATTCATTTGCCCAAGGAAAAGTCGCAAAGAGTTGTTGTCAATACTGGAGCCACCAATCAATGCGTAATTTCCTTTGGGCTGAAGGGAGAGCATGTATTCTGCCTGGATTTCTCCGGTATTCACGCTGTTGGTCGAAACGTAATAGTCGAGCGGACAGCCATTGATCAAACGGTCGTAGGCAATTACCTTCACTTCTTTTTCATGTGCCAGTTCCACAATTTTACCTGCGGCGTCCTGATCAATCGGAACTACGATCAGTACTTTCGCTCCATTATTAATCATTTCCTGTGCCTGTGCAATCTGCTTTTGCTGATCGTTATCGGCCACTTCAAGCAAAACTTCAGCACCCAGCCGGGTCAGATTTTCTACCAGATAATCTTTGTCTTTTATCCAACGCTCATTTTCGTAACTGTGCATCAGAATTCCGATTTTTGGATGCGTTGGTTGACAGCCTGTAAAAATTGATAAGCTTACCAGAAAAAGAAAAAGGAGCGAATATGTATTTGTCTTCATCGTTCAGTATTTTGGTTTTAATACCGGCTAAGATACTAAATGAATTTTGATTAGCTATTTCAGAAAGTTTTCAGGTGTTCGTAAAGGCTTTGAATCGGCAATCCCATCACATTAAAAAAGGAGCCTTCGATGTGGTGAATGCCAATGTAGCCAATCCATTCCTGAATACCATAAGCTCCGGCTTTGTCGTAAGGCCGAAAATTTTCGAGGTAATAATTGATTTCTTCGTCGCTCAGTTCCTTGAACCACACATCGGTGGAGGCATAAAACGAGACTTTTTTCTCGGTCGAAAGCAAACAAACACCAGTCAAAACCTGGTGTTTATTACCCGATAATTCTTTTAGCATCCTGAATCCGTCGGTATAGTCGGCAGGTTTGTTCATTACCTGCCCATCGAGCCACACGATGGTATCGGCAGTAATTACCAGTTGATTGTCTTTCAATATTGGACGAAATGCCTCGGCTTTCAGTTCCGCCAGATAGACAGGAACTTCAGTCATGCCCAATCCTTCCGGAAATTCCTCCGGAATATCCATTGACTGAACGCGGAACTTTATTCCCAAATCAGCAAGCAGTTGCTGACGGCGCGGTGATTTGGATGCGAGTATGATTTCGTAGGATTCCAGGTTTTTAAGTAGCATATTGAAAAGATTGAAGGGATGATTTACTGAAGGATGATTTACTGATTTTCTTTACTGCGACTGATCACTGACCACTAATCCGCTAATCCGCTTTTATCCCACGGATTTCCTGTCCGAACCATTTTTGCTGAGAGCGCATTACCTGTTCAATTACATCGCGGACGCAACCTTCGCCTCCTTTTTTATCGGAAATGTACAATGAAATCGCTTTTATTTCAGGAACAGCATCCAGCGGACAAGTTGGGATTCCGATTTCTTTCATGATCTGAAAATCGACCAGATCGTCGCCCATGTAAAGGATTTCATCTTTTTGCAAGCCGGTTTTTGCGAGGATATCTTCCATACATTCGGTTTTGTTGAACGAATTCAGGTAAATGTGTTCGACACCCAATTTTTTGTACCGAAGTTTTACCCGTTGCGTATTTGCTCCGGTAATGATGGCAACCTGGAACCCGTTTTGAAGTGCATACCGGATGGCAAAACCATCCTTGATATTGGCTGTCCGAACCGGGTCGCCGTTTTCGTCGAGCGGCGAAGTGTCCATCGACAAAACGCCGTCAACATCGAAAATAAATGCTTTGATATTTTTTAGTCTTTCTTTAAAGAAGGTCATGGTCGTGTTTTTGTTGAAACTGAAAAATGCTTTCGGTCGCAAAGCTATAGATTTTCTGAAGTTCAGGCTTATTGTGAAGCATTTTTAAATGAGCGTGCAGGATGCTTTGGTCGTTTCTTTTGGCCGGCCCGGTCTGAGCATCAGACGGATTCATGGTTTGAATTTTATCGGCAGTTTCGCGGATTAGCGGTTTTAAAAGGTCAAAGTCCAGCTTTTTATCATGAAGAATATTAGCGCCAATGGCATAAAAATGATTTACAAAATTGTTGACAAAAACAGCTGACAGATGCAGGGTTTTTCTTTCGTCAGAATTGATTTGGTTAACTGAGTTGGAAAGTATTTCAGCCAGTTTTTCAAGTTTCAGAAAGGTGGAAGGATGGCTGGATTCTATGCAAATCGGAATATCCGAAAAATCAACCTTTCTGCTTTTCGAGAACGTTTGCAGTGGATAAAACACCCCGTAATTGTTGGAGAATCCTTCCAGAATGCTCATCGGAACGCTTCCGGCTGTGTGCACAATCAGTTGGTCATCTTTCAGGTTAACGTTTTCCAATACTTCCTGAATGGCCGAATCTTTCACCGCAATTACGTATAAATCGGCTTCAGGAACGAGTTGCGATAAGTCGTTGGTAAAACTGGCATTTACTTTTTCTGCAAGCTCTTTGGCCGATTCAAT
>DAITNH010000192.1:0-10698 GCA_036834745.1 Prolixibacteraceae bacterium | reverse complement strand
GCAATTCTGGCCGAAGTGACCACTGGCGACGAAGCAAAAACACTGATGGGCAAATTGCTCGAACCGAAAGACTGGTTTGGGCAGGTGGATTTGTTCCTGCACCTGTACTTGTTCGAAGCCATGAACAAAACTGGCTATCAGGATAAATTTATGAGCGAACTTTCGGAATGGCAACTGATGAAAGACCGCCGAATGTCGGGATTTGCAGAAGTTCCGCTCGAATGGGGCGAAGAAAATCAGCGGTCGGAATGCCATCCGTGGAGCACATCGCCTAATGTATTTCTGTTCAAGACAGTTTGTGGAATCAATCCGACATCTGTGGGGCACAAAACCGTTGAAATTGCTCCTGCGTTTGGTGAACTTGCGCAAATCAAAGCTGTTTATCCGCATCCGCTGGGCAACATTGAACTTGATTTGCAAAAAGTGGGATCGGGGGTTGAGGGAACGATCATTACCCCAAAAGAAATGCAGTGTACCTTCGTCTGGGAAAGTCAGAAACTGAATTTGAAGTTTGGAAAACAAAATATCAGGATTGAATAAATAAAACAATTATGCCTAAAAAACTCATTTTAATCATCGCAATTTGTGCCTCGTTTGCATGGTCATCCGGCGCACAGGACCTGAAAAACTGGTTCGTTTTTACGCCTGAAGATGAACCTTCAGGGTCCATAACCGACATGGCCGACTGGCTCGATAAACCAGCCGGGAAACATGGTTTTGTGCTGATGAAGGACGACCGATTGGAGTTTGAGGATGGAACTCCTGTTAAGTTCTGGGGAACCAATGTATGCAGCAACCAGCCTTTTATGAAACCCGAAGAAGCGGTAAAATGGAGTAACTTCCTGTCGCGCTTTGGCTTTAACGGCGTGCGTTTTCACAAATTTACCTGGGGAGCAACCGATGGAATCCATTCGACCGTGATTACTGACGACCGCTGGAATAACTTTGATTTTCTGTGCAACGAACTGCGCAACAAGGGAATTTATTACGGTTGGTCGCACATATACGGACACAAAGTAATGAAGGCCGACAGCGTCCGGATCGTGGCTTACAGCGAACTGGCCGCCACCAAATTTCCATGGTCGCACCTCAATGGAACCACTTCGGCGCTGGTCAATTTTGCCGACGACCTTCAGGCGCTCAACATCGAACTTACGGTGAACATGCTCAACCATGTGAATCCGAATACCGGCTTGAAATATGCCAACGATCCGGCCTTGAGCTTTATCGAATTTCAGAACGAAGACAATATTTTCTGGTCGGCAATCGAAGAAACGCTCAAACAAACACCCACTTACCGGGCCATGCTCTGCCGCAAATTCAGCCAGTGGCTGAAAGCAAAATACGGTACTGACGAACAACTTAAAAAAGCATGGCACAGCGAAGGACTTGATTCAGGAGAAAGTTTAGCGGCGGAAAATATTTATCCGCAACCCAGTCACGGATTGTTTAGCTGGGAATACGGGCAGGCTGTAAAAGAAAAACGACCGGTGAAACAGCACATTCTCGACAAGGCAAATTTTCTGTACGACGAGCAGATCAAATTCTACAAGCGATTCGAAAAAGCGGTTCGCGAAACCGGCTACAAAGGACCCATTGTTGGAAGCTGCTGGCAGGCCGGAACCGGATTGGCCCATCTGCTCAACCTTCATGCTGATGCTGAAGTTGGTATGATTGACCGGCACAACTATTTTGGCGGTGGACAGGGCCATAGTCTGGCTCCAGGGAAATTCGACAATACACCGATGATTTCCAAAATCGGTTCAGGATTGTTCAGTTCCGGACTGCAACAAGTGAGCAACCGGCCTTTTGCTTTTTCAGAATGGATGAGCCTGATTCCCAACGAATGGACTGCTGAAAGTTCGCCGTTGATTGCCGCGTATGGCATGGGACTTCAGGGCTGGGATGCTTCTTACGTTTTTGCCACCGATATTCCATATTACCAGCCGGCCATTCACTCCGGAAGGGGCGGCGGTATTTATAATGCTACTTCGCCTACACAAATGGCACTTTACCCGGCTTTGGCCCGGATGATTTACCGCGGCGACGTAAAAGAAGGCGAAACGGTGGTTGACCGCAAAGTGAATTTGGCTTCAGTGCTGAAAGGTGCCACTCCGTTAAATGAATCGGTGAAACAGGATTTCGACCGGAAGGTGATCGAAGGTTCATTCCCGCTTCAGTTAATGGCTGCCGGAAAAGTGGTGCTGAGTTTTGCCGATGAAAATAAAACCGAGTTTCTGAAAGGTTTTGAATCGCTTTGGAAAGATTCGGTAATGAGTTCCACCACCGGACAACTGAAGTGGAGCGAAAAAGGAAAAGGTTATTTCACAATTAACACTCCGGGAACCAAAGGATTTGTTGGTTTTTCGAACAGAGAACCGATGCAACTGGGCGAACTTACCCTCAAAACCGACAATGAATTTGCCGTGATCCTGGTCACCAGTCTGGAGAAGGAAAAAGGAATCGCCGATGCACGGAAAATACTGGTCACCACCATTGCCCGGGCTCAAAATACAGGCATGAAATTCAGCGACGATCGTACCGAATTACTCGAACGAGGCGATGCCCCGATTTTACTTGAACCTGTCAACCTTTCCATGAAAATTGAAAGGAATACAAAACCCAAAATTACAGTGCTCGATCATTCAGGACGAAAAACCGACCAGACAATTTCAGTTGCCAATCAGTGGATCAGCCTGGATGGTTCAAAAACAAAAACAATTTATTACCTGATCGAATATTAAGCGGAACAATTCTCCAAAAGAACTATACAATGAAAATTCGCTACTTGATGCTGAAAGTGGAGAATTTTTGTTGAAATAGAAGCAAAACAATTTAACCAAATATGAAAACAGTTAAAACTATTTTTGCCATTTCGATTCTCCTGACTGCGTTCTACTCTTGCAGGAATCCAAAAATTGAGAATCAGAATGTTTTGATCAAACCCTTTTCCGATCAGGTAATCAACACCATGCAAGGCGGTTTCGGCGCTTCGATGCATGCCATTGAAGATTCGCTGCCGGTTTCGACTGATGGCGGAAAATACCGCAGTTGGGGGGGCAGCGTTTGGGGTGGAAACCCTCTGGCTGAAGACTCAGTCCGCTGGAATACCATTTTTAAACATGCCGACTGGCTGGGTTTCGACTGGTGCCGGGTGGAAGTTGACCACGGCATGTACGAACCCGAAAAAGGAAACTTCACTTTCGATAACCGCGAAATGCGCATTCTGTACAGATATCTCGACTATTGCCAAAGCCGGAATGTGGATGTGTATTTCACCGAGATGTGGCCTGATGTAAAATGGCTGGTGCATAAAAATTTCCTGGGCGATGGAGTGACTGAACTGCGCAGCGCGCCAAACGATTTTCAGGCATGGGCAAAAGGATACACACATTTGCTGAATTACCTCATCAACGAACGTGGCTACACCTGTATTAAATGGGTTTCAGTCAATAACGAGCCACACGAAAGCTGGAGCTGGTGGAAAGCTGCCGACGGTTCACCGCAGGATATTCTGACTGGATTACAGGCCATGAAACCTGAAATGGACGCGCTGCAATTGCCTTGCAAACTGGTGACTACCGATGCGCCTTTCAAATACGAAATTAAAGACGAGGCCAAATATCTGCCCTTCATCGGCGCGCTGGCTTTTCATGATTATGGCAGCGTGTTCGACTGGTGGGGAGAACAACCCATCATGCAGCAAACTGAAAATGCCCTGTTGAAATGGAAAGATTTTGCCCGCACCAACGGGAACCTTCCGGTTTTTATGGCCGAATTTGGCTCGTTCCTTTTCGGAATTGTAAAAGATACCGATGGTCCTGCCCGCTGGATTTCCCTCATCCACGATGCCGAGCTTGTGATCCGATTGGCCAATGCCGGTATCGACGGCATGAACCGATGGAGTTTCATCAACCGCGGCGACCTTGATGGCCACTGGCAAATGATCGACACCTGGGATGCGAAAAGTCACATGCTGAAAGACAGCATCACCCCGCACCAAAACTCCTATTACGTTTACGGACTGATTTCAAGGTTTACTTCAAAATATTCCGATGTGCTGAAGACCACAGTTTCAGGAGGAAACGATACCACCACTTTTGTCAGTTCCGACGGCAAACGGTATCCGCTTCAGCGGGTATTCGCAGCCACTTTCCGAAGCCCGGCCAATAAAACTATCAGCACGTTCATTGTGAACGACTCGGAAACAGTGCGTGAAGCTGAAATTGACCTTTCGGCGCTGCCCGAAGGCGTATATTACCTGTACGAACTCAACCAATCAGCCAAAGACCGAACAGATGTACTGGTTGAACCTGTTCGCGAAATTTCAGGAAATAAACCCGTTATCCAGCTTCAGCCGCTTAGCCTGGTATTAATTTCAGGATACAAATTGAAGGCTGATGAGAAAGGTATTGTAATTGATTAATTCGAGAAGTTGCAGCCCCCTTCCCGTTGGGGGAAAGCTTTGGGTATCGCTAAATAATAGGTTGTTGCACTGAAGGGGCAGAATATTATTGAAACGATTTGAACACCGTCCGCGAAATAAAACTGAACAAAATTTTAAACCTAAATAAATATGAAAAACCTGACAACCTCAAAAGTCCTTTTGCTAATAGCCTGTCTTTCCCTCTTTGTCCTGGGATCAAAAGCCGGGCCTGTTCACCAGTGGGAAGTTTATACCGTTTCATTTCAGTCGGCGAAAGTTTATTCCAATCCTTACAAAGACATTCCGGCCACTTCGGGAGGCGATCTACTAAAAGTAGCTTTTGAGGGAACTGGTGGTGACGCTTTAGGCAAGAAAATTACAGTGGTGGGTTTCTGGAACGGTGGAAAAGAATGGGGTGTAAATTTCACACCACCTTTTACCGGAAACTGGAAATACACCACCTTTTCGGGCGACCATAGCCTCAATGGGAAAAAGGGAAACCTGGAAGTTGTGGGATGGAGTGATGAGGAGAAAATGGCCAACCCTACCCGGCACGGTTTGATCAGGGTAAAAAAGAGCGGCGAAAATGCCGGACATTATTTTGAATATTCCGACGGGCAGCCGGTTCTCTGGATTGCCGACACCTGGTGGAACTGGACAAACAACCGGATTCGTCCGGAAACCTTCAAACAATTGGTTGACGACCGCTCAGCGAAGGAGTTTAACATCGGTCAGCTTTTTGTGCCCGGAAACGGTTGGGGCAGGGAAAGCTCATTGCTGGATGAAACTTATGCCATTCCGGATATCGAACATGTGAAGAAAGTGGAAGAAATGATCAGTTATGCCAATTCGAAAGGGATCACTGTCTGGATACACGGATGGTGGAGCAGGCCCAATTTAAACACAACCATTGGTGCCGAAAAGATGCAGCGCTGGTGGAGGTATTTAGTGCATCGGTTTGGTGCATACAATGTTATCTGGGTGCTGGCAGGCGAGTACAACATGCATAACAATGGCGGTTTCAGCATTGACTTCTGGAAAGATTTAGGCAAATTGGTCAAGCAGGAAGACCCGTACGAACGGATTATCAGCCTACATAACACGCCACCATTTTGGGACGGCGGGGCAGACGCTCCTCAATGGTCCACCGGCGAAGTCTTGCATCAGGAAACTTGGCTCGATTACAATCAAAGTCAGGTTGGGCATGGAAAATATGCCAATGAGATGATCCCCCTGGTCATATCTGAAGAGTATCGCCGCAAGCCATCCAAACCTATTGTTGTAACAGAACCTTGGTATGAATTTATTGAGGGCAATCCTACCGGAATGGATATAAGGTTTGCAGCATGGTCGGCGATCCTGTCGGGCGCCGCAGGGCACACTTACGGAGGTGGGCATGTCTGGCTGGCCAGTGTTCCCGAGTCTCCCGGAGGTGGCGGCACATGGCCCATCGAAAAGGGGTTTGCCCGGACGACTTACGATTACGAAGGCGCTGTATCCATGAAGCATCTGGCCGGATTTTTTAAAAATATTAAGTGGTGGAATATGTCGCCCCATCCTGAATTAGTGGGTGAATATCCACAACCATTTTGCCTGGCCAGACCAGGAGCGGAATATGTGGTCTATGTGCGGTATGGTGGTACTTTTAAAATTAAAATGGACGATTCAGCGGCCTCCCAAAAGTTTAAATATCATTGGTTTAATCCGGCTACCGGGAAAGTTTATGATTCAAAAACGGTGCAGGGAAATCAGGTCATCCAATTTAATTGTCCTGAATCGTACCCGAATGTTCCTGACTACAAAGATTGGGTATTGTACATCTGTAAGGAATAGTAAAATGGATTCAACTTTCACGATTGTTTGCAGAGCAAAAGTCCGAAGGACTTGAATCTGAATAACCTCCGGTGAAACCGGAGGCACATGAAAGGATTAAAATGGAACCCCGAGCGGGTTCAATCTTATTTTTTAAATTAAAACAGTCTCTAATAAAAAATAAATTTAATGAGTGCAAAAAACCTGTTTATCATACTATTTCTGATTTGTTCCAATTTCGTTTTTGGGCTGAATCCGGGAATTACTCATCTGAAAACCGATTACCGGACAACCCCACTCCTGAATTTAGCTGGATTTTGCCATCGACTGAAAGAGGAATACTACAAACGGCCTATGAAATTTATGTGGCCGACGACCTAAAAAAACTCGATGCCGGAAACTGCTGGCATTCGGGCAAAGTTTCTAGCAACAATACTTTCGGCATCTGGTATGCCGGGAAACCGTTGCAATCCTTCACCCGCTATTTCTGGAAAGTGCGTGTCTGGAACCAAAAAGGAGAAGAATCTGAATGGAGCCAGCAATCCTGGTTTGAAACCAGCATGATGAAACCTTCGGACTGGAAAGCACAATGGATTTCGGATCAGCGGGCATTGCCTGAAAAAATATTTTTACAAAGAAACACCCAATCCCTTGCTTCAAAAGGAGATCAGCCTGAAAAAGGAAGTGAAATCGGCGCGCATGTACATTGCAGGATTGGGTTATTCCATTGCCTACCTGAACGGACAACCAATCGTTGCTCGGAATCAATGCCAAAGCGACCGGTTTTTCGAAAATTGAGATCAAGCCCCAGCCGGCAGGTGATCTGACCTGGGCCAAAGGGCATTACGATGCTGTTGTTGGACGAATTGCAAGTGAGTGGAAAATCATGGGAACTCGCTTTTTCATGAATGTGACAGTTCCGGCCAACACAACATCAACGATTTATGTGCCGTCGCTACCCAAAACTGAAGTTTTTGAGGGTTGCAAAGCAGCTGAAAAATCATCAGGATTGAAATTCATTGAGTTTCGCGATGGATATGCTATCTTCGAGGCTGGTTCGGGCGATTATTCATTTGAATCAAAATATCAGAAATAAACATACCAAACTATGCAAAACCAACTAAACACCAACAAACTTTCCGGCATTCGCCTCTATGCCCTGTTTGCACTCCGCCTGGCCATTGGCTGGCATTTCTTGTACGAAGGAGTAACCAAGCTGATGATGATGCCGAACTGGACATCGGCCGATTACCTTCAGGCTTCGTCGTGGTGGTTTGCCCCGTTTTTCCACTGGATAGCCGAAACTCCGGCAGTGCTTATGGCAGTTGACTGGATTAATCTTATCGGGCTGACTTTCGTTGGGCTGGCGCTTATTTTCGGGCTGTTCGAGCGCATTGGCGCAGCAGTGGGAATGTCGCTGCTTTTCCTGTACTGGTTGTCGAACCCGCCGTTTGTAAGCAACGATTTCAATGTAATTAACGAAGGACACTACCTGGTCATCAACAAAAATATAGTTGAACTTATTGCCCTGTTTGTTTTATTACTGTTCCCAACCGGTAAGCAATTGGGCATTCCCGTTTTGTTCAAAAAGAACCGAGTGGATGAGCCCGGAACACAAACTGTTGCAGAAAAACCTGCCCCTAAATCCGAACCCATTCAGTCGGAAACCGTTCTTGAACACGCCGCACTCGACCGTCGTACGTTGATTAAAGGGCTTTCGGCCTTGCCCGTGATGGGCGCATTCGGCTACGCCCTCTACGAAAAAAGCAAATGGGAAAGCTACGAGGAGCGCAATCTGGTGGATGCGGTTACCGGGGCAAGCGCTAAAACCCTAAACATTGCCAGCCTGAAAGAGTTGAAAGGCAATATCCCGATGGGGAAAATCAAGGAAATTCCGTTCAGCAAGCTGATTTTGGGAGGGAACCTGCTTTCGGGCTGGGCGCACTCACGCGACCTGATTTATGTTTCGCAACTGGTGAAAGCCTATCATCAAAAAGAAAAAATATTTGCCACCCTTTTGCTGGCCGAAAAATGCGGAATCAATACGCTGCTTACGAATCCAATTTTGTGCTCCCTTATTGACGAGTACTGGAAACGAGGAATCGGGAAAATCCAGTTTATTTCCGATTGCGCCGGATTGAACTATGGACCAAAAGGTGAACCATCGCCCATGCCTGTTAACGAGTATATGGATAAAGTGAAAAAAGCCATCGACACCGGGGCAGTAGCCTGTTACATTCAGGGCGAAACTGCCGACTATTACATGGCAAACGGGAAACCCGAAGTGATTGCCAAAGTGATGGATTTCGTCCGCCAGAACGGATTGCTGGTGGGGATCGGAGCACACAGAATCGAAACAGTGAAAGCCTGTGTGGATATTGGTTTCCAGACCGATTTCTGGATGAAAACCATGCACCACCACAACTACTGGAGCGCAAATAATCCGGAGTGGCACGACAACAAGTTCGATTTTACTCCTGAAGAAACCATTCGCTACATCAACGAACTGCCGCAGCCGGTGATTGGCTTTAAAGTGATGGCAGCTGGTGCAATTCATCCGAAAGATGGTTTCAGATATGCTTTCGAAAACGGTGCCGACTTTGTTTGTGCCGGCATGTATGATTTCCAGATGGTTGAAGATGTGAACATTGCCAACGAAATTCTTTCGGGAAACCTGAACCGGGCAAGACCCTGGCGAGGATAGGATTGTATAGAAAATCAAATCGTTATTTATGAAAAAAATCAGTTTAATTCTTGTGCTGCTTTTAGCAGTAATTTCATTTTCAGGTTTTTCAGCCGAAAAGTTTCGTGTAGTCATATTAACCGATCAGACCCACGACGACGGAAACTCGCTCATCCGCTACCTGTATTATTCACACCTTTTCGATACGGAAGCGATCATAGTGACACCACAGTTACCCGACTACACATTTAATGATCCGGGGCCGTGGAAGAAAGCCCACGGCATCATCGAAGCCTACAAAAAAGAATACAATCAGTTGAAGAAACACCAAAGCGACTTGATTACTCCCGATCAGCTTCGGGCGGTAACGAAAAAAGGGCGCGGTGCATTACCTATCATCTGGCTAACCAATGCCCGGAAGTTCAATGCAGAAATTGCCGGACGAAAGGTTGAAACAACCTGGGGTGAAATAAAATTTGAAGATTGGATTGGCGAAGGGCTTAACCCCAACGGCGAATCGAAAGATTCAGAAGGTAGCGAGTTTTTGCAGGAGATTTTTGCGAAAGACGACGACCGCCCGATTTACGTTCAGTCCTGGGGAGGCCCCATTACATTGGTGCAGGCGCTTTATCGCTTCAAACAAAAACAGGGCGAAGAAAAATTCAGGAAGCTGATGGCCAAACTGCATATTTTCGGGATTCTCCTTCAGGATATTACTTTCGATTTCCTGGTCAAACTCGATGATGTGAAAGCTCATGGTTGCCTCAACATGGGCGACACGAAATCGACCTACAAGGGTGAACGGTACAATGCGGGATGGCTCTTGTTGGATGAGGTGCATTTCTGGAAATACATCACCGTAATGAAACAACAGGAAGTGAACGGGCATGGTCCAATGTCGAACATTTACGATCACGGCGGCGAAGGTGACACCCCGGCATTTCTTTATTTGATCAGCGCAGCGCTTGGCCTGAATGATCCAGCCGACCCGACAATGGGAAGCTGGGGCACGATGTTCAAAAAGATGGAAGGCCCGTTCCCCGACCGATATTATTCAACTTGCAAAGTGGATGTGAACGAACTGCTGCGCTGGGCGCCCGATGCAAAAAGCAGTTTCCTGAACCGGTTGCAGTGGTCGTTAAAGCAACCTTTGGAAGTAAACCATGAACCGGTTGCAGCGATTGGCAAAGACCGCAGTAACAAGGTTCTTCGCATGAAGGTGAAGCCCGGAAAAACAATCAGGCTTAATGCCTCAAAATCGTCGGACCTGGATGGGAACCAGCTTTCATTCAACTGGTTCTTTTATAAAAGTGCAAGCTCTTACAACGGAACTGTTTTGCCTGAAAACGGTAAAAGCCCGGTGCTTAATCTGAAAGTACCGGATGATTTGGAAAGTAATGATATTCACCTGATTCTCGAAGTGCGCGACAACGGAACTCCTTCGCTGGTGAGCTACCGAAGATTAATAATTTCGAAATGAAAGACTTTTTTCTGACTCTTGTTGCAATTTTTTGTTTGACATCAGGATTCCCGCAGAAATTTGAAAAACTGGCCATGACTCCACCAATGGGCTGGAACAGTTGGAACAGGTTTGAGTGTGAGATTAACGAGAAGGTCGTTCGCGATGCTGCCGATGCCATGGTTTCCAGTGGTATGAAAGATGCCGGTTATGAATACATTGTGATTGACGATTGCTGGCAGATTGGCCGTGATAAACAGGGATTCATTCGGGATGTTTTTGCAAAAAAGGAAACCGGAACAACGACACAGATTTTGA
>DAITNH010000191.1:0-10729 GCA_036834745.1 Prolixibacteraceae bacterium | reverse complement strand
TAGAGCACATCCCTTTTAAGGATGGGGTCCTGGGTTCGAATCCCAGCTGGGTCACGTAGTGCAAAAATTAAACCTCTGTAAATAAAGCATTTACAGAGGTTTTTTGATTTTATTCGGACAACTTTTCGGACAAAATAATTGTATTACTCATATTGCACAATTTTTTATTTCGATGATTTTGATACAAAAAAGCCCTGATCAGGGCATGATCAGGGCAAATAAAATGTATCGGCTTAATACAAAAATGTGCAAAAAGAAAGCTTTAGAACTTCACTTATGAGTGTCCAACAGTTTTTTCTTGCAATCAGACAAGCTATTTTCAATTTGGTTATTTACTCAGGAGCTTAAAGCTGCCACCTCCCTTCTTGAAGTTTGGAATGATGGCATTGAATATTGTCATCAGGAAATTCACGATTGAATTATCTTTTTCCGTTGGCGTTAATCGTACAACCAGGTCAAAGAATCCAAGCAAGCCCAGAAGCAATACTCCCCAATTCTCAATTAAAAAGTTTCCCCCTTCGACAAGCTCAGGGACCGCAGGTACCGATTCTTTGGTAGCTGAGCCTGTCGAAGCTACACCTCCTTCATCCTGGGCTGATGCCGCGGGTGCAATTTCCGGGTTATCTGCTGTGACGGAAGTTTGATCGGAGAGGGTAGAAGCCTTTACCTGATTGCCCTGCGGAAAGCTGAAGATCAATCCGATCATCAAAATCATTACTGAAAGAATTTTTTTCATGGTGATAAATTATTTGAGTTTAAAAATGAATGTGGATCAAAATTGGGCAATGTGACCAGACAGGGAAAGGACAACTTGAATGAGAAGCGCAGCGACTAAAAAAGGGGATTTTTAGTCCCCCGATTTTTAGGATGCAATTGATACCGACAAATGTTCTCCTTTTGAAACATCAATTGATTTGAAGTAAGCCGCCTTGATTTGATCGGTCAGTTCTTCTGTTTCAAGGTCAACAGATTCAATTACCTTGAACCAGGACCAGAACAAGTCAAACATTTCCTGATCGGTTTCAACTTCTGATTCTTCCAGCGAATCGAAATACTCACGTTGGTACCAAAGCACTATTTCCTGATAGTCGCCAAAATCGTGGTGAAATGTTTTTGCTGAGTAGTTCACCAAAGTTTTGAATTTCTGCGGAATGGGAAAATTGGAGTGAAAAAAATCCATCAGCACCCGCATTTCAATTTTCTGTTTGTTGTAAAATGCAGAATCACCCATTTGGGCAAATCCATTTGAACCTATGACTAAATAATCCATGATACTTTGATTTAAGATGATTAATCGTAATGTAAAAATTGATGATGTTCTAATTTCCAATGAGCTGGAAGCATAGCTATAATTTCGTTGTAGCTTTCGGCCAGTTCGAACAACCACGGACGATCCATGATTGCCCCTTTTTCATCGAGGTACGGTCCAAGAGTCCAAAGTATTCCGTTTAATAACCGATCTGTTGTTTGGATTTCCAATTCAAGCATGAGTAAATTGCCGATACCTTTCGGGCTTGTAAGGGTCTCCTTAGTTAAATTCAGGATTGGTCAAGCACACCCGGTTAATTTTTTATTCTACTGAAGTAATTACCAGTTTGCCGTTGGAAACCGCAACCTCGGTATTAAATACGACCTGCCCAATGGCTGCGGCCTGCTGAAAAAGGAACAATGCTTTTCCCAAAGCCGTTTCTTTTCCGGCCAGTTCGGCCAACCCACCAAACAGATCATTTGCAGCTGAGAAAACGGCATCGCCGATTTCCTGTTTTTTGGACAGTTCATCCAGTTTGATTTATTGTTGGAAACTTCCTTTCCGTTAATGTAAAGGTTTATTCGGCGATTGTAAGATTGTGCCATGATAAAAGAGTTTCAAGTTTCAGGTTTCAAGTTCCAGGTTTTGGATCTTGATCATTTGTAAACTCAAATATCGGGTGCAATATAAAGATGGGAAAGGACAAGAAAAAATTGTATATTTATTTAATAGAAGAATGAGTTTTTTGAAAATTAGTCACTTAAAATGGAGAACCCAGCTATGATTAATGAAATTAATTGGCGTCGTCTGCTTTATACCGTAACCGGACTGGTTATTATTGTGGTCCTCGTAGTCGCTTCTTTTGTTATTCCTTCCGTGAAGGTTGATACATCCCCAATGTCAACACCTGAAAGTGCAGCAAATGGTCTTTGGGTATTTGTATTACTACATCTTATAATTGTTGCTATACTTTTTTGGGCAATTCGTATCAATAAACAATTTGGCCGTGTTAAAAAGGGAAATCTTATTACTGTGGGAGTAATTCTTGTATTATTGAGCCTCATGTTTATTGATGGTGCTGCCGCATTTGCTGGTCACACGGATCCTGTTATGTCTGGTGTTTCAACGGCTATGTTTATTTGTGTTGGATTTGATTTTATTGCTGGAATCCTTGCTATTACGGTTAGCTTTTTACGAAACCCAACACAACCGAAAATCAAATAAGAAGAAAAAAATCCAACGAACATTTATTAACTGATTCTCATTCGTGTTGCATTCACCGCAGCATCGGCATTAATATTGGCCAGTTCATTGGCCAGGATAGGAATGTTTCGATCCAGCACTGGATTGAACCATTCGACGGCTACACGTTCACGAATCCTTGCCGGGTACTTGGCTGTTCTGGTAACAAAGCCTTTTCCATCGGACTGATAGCCCCGGCCAACTCCCTTATGTACGAACACACCATGTCGTTCAAAGGAGAACCCGACATAATTGGCCAGACCGAATTCTTTTCCGACTTTGCTCATGATACTGGCTGCCAATTTCTTTTCGGTTTGTTTGCCGCCATCTCGTATAACAAATGATTCCGTTTTTCCATCCGAAAACCATCGAGCGCTTCTACGAAGGGAACTTCGAACCATTGGAGCCCATTTTAGAACCAATGCATTTTGCTGCTGTACTGTTTGCGAATCTGGCTGACTGCCCGTTGATCTGGAAATGTATTTTGATTTCCGACCTTTTAAATTACCGTTACTGCCGTAATTATTTTTGAGAAATCCCATTTTATTCGACGTTATTGGTCAACCATTTATCAGGATTCACTTCATTGCTTCGCGGTGAAGTAAGAACGTATGTAAACCGGATTCCGTAATTTCCATCCAATTCATTGGCAAGAAGAGAAGCTTCCACTGTTGAAAAATCAAAATCACGAATGGCCGGTGCCAGAGGGTTTCGTTTATCGGCTGTCATCCGGACCAGAAGTTCATCCCCGATTTCTTCCATATTTTCCCAGACTAATTGAATGGCTTCAAAGTCAGTTTGGTCAGAAACGTGATCAATCAGCATAAAAGCGCCACGGCGATTTTTGAGCAGATTGTCGCTTTTGTCATCGGTAAAGTCGTAGCTATAGCCTTCTAAAATAAGAAAAGGATGTTTTACATCCGTCCGGTTGATTCCACCCAATACTTCATCGACTTCCATCCGGAAGAAATGCTTTTCACTGTCGGTGTGACCGATATCCTTGTGCAAACGTGCAAGGTTTTCGAAATAGGACACGAGTTGAGAAAATTTTGACATAGTATACCTCCACTTGTTTTATGATCCATTTAAAATTTTCAATCTAATGCCCCAAGAGAATGATGAAACAAAAGTGAAATGAGGTGGCTGATATTATTAATAACTCAAATTTAGAGAGTTGTTAAGAACGGTGAAAGGACAGATTTAGGATTTAGCTTTGGTTATGGCGCAATAATTTTATGTCAATATATAAAATGGATTATGCTTATATAGAAATAGTTTGTAAGAGGAAATTTGATTTATTTATTAATCATCTGGAAAATCAGAGGCCAAAATGATTAAACGATTGTATGAAAAACCAATATGTCTGATAAAAAATAAACATTTTTTATCAGATAATCGTTAATTAAAATAAGAGTTTTATTATATGCCTAAGTATGAATAACTTAATCGCTATAGTGACAATTATGACAGCAATGTTGAGCTGTAATTTTCTAAAGGATGATTTATCTCCTCAATTTCCAGAATGTGTTGGTATAGAAGAAAGTTTAACCCCCCAAAATATTATTAATCCTTATGCCGGGAAAATATCTGGCAAGGACACAGTAATTTATACTCAATTTATTTTTACTGACTATATTGATTACAATTATTTGCTTTCGGCGGAAAGAAGTTTTAATATGTTCATCAAATTTATCATTTTGAAGGGAGTCGTTAGTTAATTGGATAAAATAGTTTTTTGAATTGAAATTCATAAAAAAATTAATGTTCCGATAAACAAGAAAGTCCATGAAACATCTATTTATCATTACCACAAGCGAACATTCCTTTTTGTATGGTTTGTTCTATTTAGCTGCATTTGTAATATCAGCAGGAATTTTTATTTTCGCCGGATTAAGAAAAAAATATCCGGTAAGCACCTGGTTGTTAATTACACTATTTGGTGTATTATTTTTCATCATTGGAGACAAACTGATCACCATTAATGCTGCTGGTTGGCAGCAGCTTTTAAAAGGTAATGGGTTGCCTGAAACCGGGCGCTCAGTACTGGGTGGGATACTGGGTTTAATTGCCGGACTTTTGATTGCTAAACGCTGGCTTAAATTTGAACGTCCGGTGTTGGATAACCTGGCTTATGCGCTACCAATAGGTTTTGTAATTACACGTTTTGGATGTCTTTTTGGTGGTTGTTGTTATGGAACCACAACTAATCTGCCTTGGGCATTGCAGTATGGAAATAATTTTGAAGTATTTCAATTACAAGCTGCACATCTGCAAATTCCAGCATCAAGTGCTTTATCACTTCCCATGCACCCAACTCAAATCTATGATATGCTTTTCTGTCTGATCATTTGTCTCCTTATTTATTTTACCCGAAAAACATGGAAAGCTACAGGCAGTCGGTTCCTTTTTGCTATCCTTTGTTACACCATTTTCCGGTTTGTCAATGAATTCTTCAGAGATTCATCTGTGATTGGCCACTTGGGTGAAACTTTTTTGGGAATCAAGATTGTTCAATGGATGATATTAGGCGCAACCAGTATCATCGCCTTTATCCTTGTTTACCGGGAAACCAGACAGCGAACAGAGTCCTTTCAAGAGGAAAAAACATATTATATTAATTTTTACAAGGAATTTCTACTGTTTATCTGTGTTCCTGTTTTTATGGCTTTGACAAATAATTGGCTTGCACCGTTTGAGATTCTCACGCTGACTTTTTTTATGATCCTGTTGTTATCGGTTTATTCTTATCATATATACTTCAAAATAATTACACCACAGCTTCGATGGATTTTCCCTTTGTTACTGCTCTTTTCTTTATTGACTATGAGCCAAATGAATGTAGAAAAAGGTGATAAGATTTCTGCCAAGGGTAATAAAGGCTGGTTTAGCATCGATGCTTTTGGAAGTTCAGGAAGTTACCCTGATAAGCATTTTGATTGCGACGGAAATGTGACAGAAATTCTCAAAAGAGATTATTCCACACTGGGAGCTGGTGTTTCATATCACTACAAACCCACTGATAATCGCCACCTTACTATTAGTACAAACATTTATTCTAACGCCGACCGTTCTGATTTACCGAACGAATACAGTTATCAATCAACTGCCTTTAATATATTAGCAAGCTACAGTACCATGTACGCCGGAGGAACACTCGGTTTAAGCGTTGGATCCTGGGAAGGTGTAGCAAATGAATATGTACCTGGTATCGGATTATGGGTTGGGAAAAAAGATTATTTATTTGTTGAATCCAACATTATGGCTAATTATCATTTGATGGGCCCTCCTGGAGGGTTTCAAATTGGGATAGGAAGCGGTTTTGGACAAGTGGACAATAGTGTTGGAAGGGCTGGATTAAGCATCATGCCGAGTATTGGACTTTTTGGTGACAAGGAGTATGCATTAGGTGGATATTTTGCCGGTGACATCCTGATAAAAGATAAGTTTACGCTGAAGCCCAGCCTTTTCGTTGGCAGAGAGTTTGGCGGTTCAATAGGCTTACAAATGCATCTTGGAAAAAACAGGTGGAAATCAAAGTCAGAAGTGCGAATTAAGCAATAACCAGAAAAACAATGTCAGAAATTGCTGATTTGTAAAGGCAGGCAATGAGGTCGGTGGGAACTTCCCCGATCTGGATCATATCAATGGCAGGGATCAGAACCTTTTTTGTTCCGCTGTCGGCTGCTACCTGAAGAAAGTCAGCAAGGTTATCGGAGCCGATAATGGTTTCACCGATACTCATTGAGCCTAATACTGCTAATTGGGTGAGCAAAGGCCGTTCTGTAAGCCCTGAAACAATTGAAAGGAATATTGCCAATTCAAGTCCTTTAATGTTTCCAATACCGTTTATTTGTTCTTTGATTCTTCTCCTTCCAACCAAAGCATATTCAAGGCATTTGCGAATATCATCCTTTGTGAATTTCCCATCAGGAAAAAGAAGTTTTACCAAACCGCTTACCGTACGTTTTACAGCAATCGTATCCCGTTGGTTTAAATCTTTGCCAAGTCTGAAGTATTGGTTAATCGCGTCTGAAAAGTTGTGTTTTCTTAATTCGCGCAAACATTCAGCATAGTAATCGGAAATGAAGCCGTACGAATTGGTAAAAAATTCAGGACGCATTTTGGGTATTTCCCAGCCTGGCAGATAGTGATGGAACCGATCAAAAAAGCGGTATCAATCATTTCTTTGGGGAATGGGGAAAGCAAATGGCTGGTCTTCACCAAATTTTCAATCGAGCCATTGATGTTGCCCACAAAAACCATTGAGGCATCGGCATTGATGCTTTCTTTTCCACGGCTAAAAGAGCCATTGGCCATAAAACCTTTCATTATTTGGGTGCCATCTTTGTCTTTCATGTTGATTCCGGCCACTTCGTCAAAAGCAACCACATCCCACAATCCTACCAATCCCACAGTTCGGCTGCTCATGTTGTAAAATAGATTCGCAACGGTAGTTTGTCCTCCTGAAATCAAAATCGAATAGGGTGAAATTTCATCATACACATAAGATTTTTCGGTACCTCTCGGACCCAATTCGTAAATGTTGTAGTTTTTCTCAACAAATGGGATTATGCGAGCCACCAGATGCCATTTGGTATTTTCGTCAAGGTTTACAGGCTCCATACCAACACTGCGGCATGTTACATCAATCCCGTCGGTAGAACAATACATGCCGAGAAGGTATTCCAATACATATACCGGAACATTTTTTAAGATCACTTCCTGACCGTTGTATTTAGAAGCATCGGAAATAAACAGGAAGGTTTTCCGCTGTTCCCGGGCTGCTGCATCTTTATCGTTGCTGTTGAAAATGAAACTTGCAGAGTCGGAGATTAATTTTCCGGATGTGGTATAAAATGCTGCCCGTAACTGGCGCGGGAAAATCTTGTCCGCAATGGCTGGTTTTATATACTTCGCCTGAAGGGTGAAGTCGGTAAAATCAGTTTCATCCAAACGGTTTTGCTGATACAAATAGCCGTGATCGGAAGTTATCAGCATATTTGTTCCATTCATACCTGCGATTTGTTTAATGATTTTCATTAAATAATCGAATTCATCTTTTGTAGCTTTAAAAACGTCACATTCCGAAGTTTTATCATCACCGGTTTTGTCAATATGGTTGCTGTATATGTAGATTATATTGTAGGGTTTGATAAACTCCCGTCCTTCGGTTTTTGCCTTCATCTTCAGGAAATCTTCGGCAACAATGGCAATGCTTTCTTTTGTGTATTTCTGCAAAATTTTTGTCCGGTTTGGAGTGCCTTGTGTACTTTGTCCGTCAACAAAAACAATGTCAGATTTTTCGTTAAAAGTCAAATTTTTATGGGGTAATAAGGAAGCCATCCCGAGCTGGGTGTAAGAAGGCAGTGAGCCTAATGCAGCTTGCAATTCAGCGGTATATGTATTTTTTTGTAAAATCATTTCACGCAACTCAACGGCTGATTCGTAACGGAATGCATCTGAAATAATCACAAATATCCGGTTATCTCTTTTGCTGTAAGGTTCAACCCAATTTCTGAAGAACTCTTTTTGCCCGATTACCGAATCGATTTTCCATTCCGGCATCAAGTCAATGGCCTGTTGCCAATTGTTGCCTAATTTTAGTAAAAAGGAATTGCCATAAGCCTTTTCAATCTTCAGTGTCTGATCTTTTAAAGTTTTTCAATCCATTCCTGAACGATTGAGTTGGCCAGGGCTACGTTCAATACAAAATCTTTTAGGCTAACAATAATTTTTTTGTCAATAACAGAAAATGTATCCGCTTCGAGCAATAACTCACCCGACAGGTTTTGAATAAACGGTTCGATACCCAAATCCTCCTCCAATTGCAAACTCCAATCTTCGAAGATTTGCCGGGCTTTGGTGTTTTCCTTCCAACGGTTAACAAACAGGTATGCATCTTTTGATAAGGTAGCTTTCCCGGTCTTCAGGTTCGAGCAGTGATTTTAATTCTGAAATCCGTTTCTCATTGGTGAAAAAGGCCTCGTGCTGCAGAATCATCGGTTTAAACTCCGGTGGCAATTCCAGATCATGCAAGAAGAGTGAGGATGGTTCGGTATGAAATTCGAAATTGGATAAAAGAATATCCAACAGCCAGTTTTCATTGTCTAAGGGTTTGGGTTTCGGCTGATAAATCAGAAAACGCTGATGTGGTTGTTCGATCAGCAAGCGGTGTTTCAGCGTAAACTCATTGTTTTCTATAATGAGTTTTTCAACTTCCGGAATCCGAAGACTTTCGAACAAACCGGTCAATTTGGCTTTGTCGTCGTACCAAAATATGATACGGTGCTCTTGAAACATTTTCTCCAAAGCGGCCTGTACCTTGTTATTGATGGTGAATGCAACAAAGTCGTTGTATCTTATTTTCTTTTTTTTTGCCATTTAACGTCAATGCACAATCTTCTTTATCGTCAGGATTTACAATTGCCGTAGCCAACATATCATAAGCTGGAGACAAGGTGGGTTTCAGGTCTTTCCCATAAATTAATGAGAAATTTTTCAGGTGCATATCAGCATTTCCGGTGAGAAACGAAAATAGAACCTGTTCAAAAAAATTGACTACATCGAGCCCGGGTGTTGACGAGTAGTTATAAATGGCTTTTGCAACTTGTTCGTAGGAGGCTAAATATTTATTCTCTGTTAATCGTTCAGTCAGTTGACACATATCTTCCATGTGAAGTTTTTGTTTGCCAATCCGGTCAATGCGTTTGGTGATATATGCCAATTGACCTGACTTAAATCGAATCAGGCTGTGAGGAACTACTTTAATTTTAGCGATGCTTGCCAGATGCATGGTTAAACTTTCAACTTCCGGCATTTCAGGATATTTGGCCGCCTGTGGTTTGAGGATGTATCCACCCCAAAGGCCAACAATGGTAAATCGTTTGGGTTCAGCTCTTTTTTCACCCGTTGTAAGATGCAACGATAACTTAGCTTGTACACCAGTAACGGTGATCTGGCTTTGAACAACTTGCAACGCTAACTCACGCACTTGATTTTCTTCGTATGGAAGTTCAGGTGGCGTAGGCTGACCAAATATTTTTTTACTGCATGCCGGATGAAAATCTATTTCATTTTATATTTTCACCGAAAGCGTAAATATTACCATTAGCATCGAAGGTGGTCCAGTTTATTTGCAAATCATAGCCATATTGAAGAACCTCCAATTTTCCATAGCGACCTTCCTTTGTTTTATAAATAACAGTACTTCCTGGCAATAAATCATTAGTTTGATTATCACTTCCGTTGATGCGGGTTTCGCCCAATTGGTAATTTAAGATTTCATCCCGATTAATATCAGCATATGGTGTACATGAACCAAAATTAACCTCCCACCAAAAATCTTCCATTATATTCAATGGAGTGTGTGTTACTTGAAAAATGCAATTAAACCTTCGTTGCTGTTTTCGTTTACGCTTTCGCTGTTTACCAAAGCCATTCCGTTTACCAGCGCCATTCCGTCTTCCAACGTTCCATCGTTTACCAGTGCCATTCCGTTTACCAGTGCCATTCCATTTACCAGAGCCATTCCGTTTACCAGAGCCATTCCGTTTACCAAAGCCATTCCGTTAACCACATCCTGGCCATACAAATGATTTGCTACCATTGTAAATGATTCGGAAGCAATATTTTCAGGTGTGTTTACCAAAGCCATTCCATTCTCCTGTGACAGGACATTGGTTAATGCGGCCGGAGACGAAACCAGGCTTCGGTTTTGCATATCCACCAATTCGAAACTGTTCACCAGAGCCATTCCGTTTAGATCAGTTGCTTCGGTTACATCGTTTACCAGTGCCATTCCATTTACCAGTGCCATTCCATTTACTAATGCCATGCCGTTCACCAAAGCCATTCCGTTTACTAATGCCATTCCGTTCACCAGTGCCATGCCATTTTCCACAACAGCAGAGCCATTGCCCAGTTGCATTCCATTTACCAGTGCCATTCCGTCCAAAACGCTTATGACTAATGGATTTCCGGCTTCATCCTGAGTAATAACCGTTGCGTTCATCACCAGTTCTCCATTTACCAGTGCCATTCCATTTTCAAAGATTATCTCTCCGTTTACCAGTGCCATGCCATTTACCAAAGCCATGCCGTTCACCAGTGGCATTCCATTTTCTTCAGAATAATATTTATTATTCAAATCATTGTAATAAAGAGCGTTTTCAATAATGGTAAAGATGCTATTTACCAATGCCATTCCATTTTCAATAGAAACAGACCCATTGACCAGTG
>DAITNH010000190.1:0-10744 GCA_036834745.1 Prolixibacteraceae bacterium | reverse complement strand
AAATGGACTTGGATTGGCCATTACAAAAAATCTCGTTGGCTTAATGGGCGGGAAAATTTGGGTCGTTTCTGAATCGGGAGTAGGATCTGTTTTCTATTTTACTCTCCCCATCTTTAACTGCGAATTACTTTGAGTTAAACCCATAAAAAGAATATGAAGAAGATCCTCGCAATTGATGACAATCCGGCTAATCTGGAATTAATTTCAGCAATTCTGACGCATGATTTTCCCGATTACCAGATTTTTTTGTCGCAATCGGGCAGAGAGGGGATCGAAATCGCCAAAAGAGAGTTGCCCGACACCATTTTGCTGGATATTTTGATGCCCGAAATGGATGGGTTCGAGGTATGCAATATTCTAAAGCGCAATGTAATTACCCAACACATCCCGATCGTAATGGTTTCGGCATTGAACGAGTTGATTAGCAGGATAAAAGGTTTAAATACCGGAGCCGATGCTTATATATCCAAACCTTTCAGCAGGGAAGAACTTAAGGCACAGGTAAATGTCATGTTGCGCATTAAATTTGCCGAAGATATGTTGAGAAACCGGAACGAAAAGCTCGAAATTCTGATCAAAAAGCAAACAGCTGAATTTGATAGCATCGAGCATCGTTACTTGAAAGTATCTGAATATGCCCTTGAATATTTTTGGGAAGTTGATCAAAATGGTCAGTTTACCTATGTCAGTCCTGTAGTTGTGAGAATTTCAGGCTATTCTCCCGATGAAATTACAGGAGAAAAATCACTTTTCGATTTCTGTTCGTACAATGAAAATACAAAATCGAAAGAGTTTCTGGCAACTATTTTTGCAAAACGCGAAAACTTCACGGGAAACGAAGTTTTATGTTCTCATAAAAATGGCATTAAAATTTGGTTGACGATCAGTGGATTCCCATTTTTTGATCGTAATAATAATTTTGCCGGATATATCGGGGTTAACCATGATATAACCAGAAGAAAAATGGCGGAAGAAGCCAACAGGGAGCAACTGGAAAAAATCAATGAATATCAGAAAAAGCTCAAGAACCTTTATTATGAACTTACCATTGCTGAAGAAAAAGAGAGAAGGAAAATAGCAGAATATCTGCATGACGGACTTGGACAAACAATTTCGATCGCTTCGATCAAACTATCCTCCATTGCCAGAGGGGAACTGTCGCCAGCGGTAAAAAAAACACTGGAAGAGTCCGCCGAGCTCTTGCGCAATGCCATTAACGAATCCAGAACATTGGTTTATGACCTAAGTCCTCCAATATTATATGAACTTGGCCTGGTAGCCGCAATCAAATGGAAGCTGGATCAAATTGAAAAGAAAAATAGTATTACAACGGTTTTCCGCGCTGAAGAATATTCGGTTATACTAAAAACAGATATGAAAATTCTAATTTTCCGCATGATTTGTGAATTGCTGAATAACGCAATAAAACATGCACGGGCAGATTTAATTACCGTAGAAATTATAAATAATCCACAAAACATCGTGGTCAGTGTAATTGACAATGGAAAAGGATTTGATTTGAATCAAGGTCTAATCCTTTCAGAATTAGGCGGATTTGGCTTGTTTAGCATTAACGAACGGCTCGATGCTCTTCAAGGTTCTATGCAGATTGACTCGGAGCCGTCTAAAGGTGCCAGAATTACACTCACTGTACCCATCTAAAAATTGATAAAAATGACCATACGCATATTGATTACCGACGATCATCAACTATTCAGAGAAGGAATTGCGAATCTGCTTGCTGCCTCAACGCAAATAGAAATTGTTGCCCAGGCAGAAAATGGACAGCAAGCCATTGAAAAAGCCAGGAAGTTAAAACCCGATATTGTGATGATGGATTTGAGTCTGCCTGTAATGAATGGCGTTGATGCAACCCGCATTTTACACAAGGAACTGCCGGAAACAAAGGTTCTGGTACTTTCGATGCATGCTGACAAAAACTACATCAAAGAAGCATTGGAATCCATGCGGGGCCTTCAGACGGGATACCACATTCATAAGGTTCGAATTTGGCCGTGTTAAATGATTTTGGTGCTGCCAGTGAAGAAAAGATGATCGCTCCCCCAACCAAAACGAGGGCGATGATAAAAAACAGAATCAATGATTCACTTTCCATATCTTTAAATGTATAGGTAACTTGGTAGTTATAAATGACGGTGCAATAGTAGTTTTTTCAAGTTAGCACCAAACTTTTTTTAGAAAAAAATGGATTGACATTTAGCAACGGGAAATTATGGAGATTGTGTTTGATTATGTTGTTTTATGATTCTAAAATAAAGAGAGACTATTGGCGGAATAGCTATTCCGGTAATCGTTTATGTTTATCATAAATATTAACAGTCTCTTAGAATGGCTATCCTAATTCTACGATGCCTTTTTTGATGGCATACTTTATTAAATCGGCGATCGATTTGAGGTTTAGTTTTTCGAGGATATGTTGTTTGTGTGTACCAACCGTTTTTACACTGATAAAAAGCATATCAGAAATTTCGCGGGTCGATTTTCCTTCAGCCTTAAGTTTTAAAATTTCAGATTCTCTTTCGGATAGTTCCTGGCTGTTGTCGCAAACTTTTTCTTCCTTGCTCAGGTAATCCTGTATCAATACTTCGGTGATTTTGTCGCTTAAATACTTTTTGCCCCGATAAACCGTGTTTACGGCTTCGATCAATTGGTCGTAAGTACAATTTTTAAAAAGATAACCGGACGCTCCGGCTTCTAATGCTTCTTTGATGTAGTGTTTGTCGCAGTGCATTGAAAGCACCAGAACCCTGGTCTCCGGCAGTTCCTTGTGTAAAATCCGGGTTGCATCTACCCCGTTTATAACAGGCATGCTTAAATCCATAATAATAATGTCGGGTTTTAGGTTTTTAGCCTTTTCAATTGCTTCCTGTCCGTTTTCGGCCTGGGCAATAATTTCGATTTGCAGTGAAGCTGAAAGCAGGTTCGCAATTCCTTCCCTGAATAATTGATGGTCGTCTGCAATTAATATTCGTATAGACATTGTTATCAGTTTTATATTGGAACAGTCGCAATAATTTCGGTACCTTTCGATGGCTGTGACTTAATCAGCAGAGAACCTTGAAGGGAATCGAGCCTTTCCTTAATGCTAAACAAGCCAAATCCTCCCAAATCCGATAGGTTCATGCCTTGACTGAAATCAAAGCCTTTTCCGTCATCAATTACCATGATAGTGATATTTTTTAGATTTTTTTGGATTTCCACTTTTATCAAATCGGCGCCAGAGTGTTTAATTGCATTATTAAGCAGTTCGCATACTATACGAAAGAGTAACACTTTAATATCAGTTACAAGTCCTATCGAATTTTCGTAAGACTGGAACACTGTAACGACACCAAATTTCTTTTCAACCTGTTCCAGTTTCCATTTGATTGCGGCAATCAGGCCAAGCTCATATAAAATTGGAGGGCTTAAATCATAAACCAATTCCCTCATCTTTCCAATGGCTTCGCGCAAGAGTTCGGATGACTCTTCAAGTGTTTTTTTTACAGCGGGCGGCAGTTCCCCCCTTGCTATGGCCGAAAGTTTGATCGATGCAATAGAGATTATCTGTCCCAGGCCGTCATGCAGGTATTCGGCGATTTTTCTTCTCTCCTTTTCTTCAGCAACTGTTAGTTCATAGTAAAGGTTTTTCAGTTTCTTCTGGTACTCATTGATTTTTTCCAGATGCTTTTTGTTGGCTTCTTCTGCTTCTCTTCGCCTGGTAATATCATGGTTCACACCAATGTATCCGGCAAAATTGTTATTACCATCCAGAATAGGGAAGCCGCTGATTGTCAACCATACTTTTTCGCCATTTTTATGCGAACACAGAATTTCGTTCCCAGTGAAGTTTTCCCGCCGTGCAAAAATATCTGCAAGGAGTTCTTTCGTTTCAGTATTTCCATTGTATGAACAGAAATCGAAAAGTGATTTTAAACCGACAATTTCTTCGGAATCGAAACCTAAAATCTTTACAATTACAGGGCTTACATAGGTAAATTGTCCACTTTGGTCAAGCTCCCAAAAATATTCGAGTGCATATCCCGATACTTTCAAGTAGCGTTCCTCAATATTTTGAAATTCAGCCGTTTGTTTTTTTATCAGAATTTCGAGGTTTTCGTTCCTCTTTCTTAACAAATCCTCGGCAAATTTGATGCGCAGCATTACATTCACCTGCGCCTTAAGTTCAGTTTTATCAATAGGTTTGGATATAAAAGCATCGGCACCGGAGTTTAAACCCTTAATCCGGAAGCTCATTTCGCTCAAGGCGGAAACCAACAAGATCGGGATATGTCTGGTCGATTCGTTGTTTTTTAAAATATTGCACACCTCGAACCCATCCATTTCGGGCATCAAAATATCAAGCAAAATGGTGTCAGGCAACTCTCTTTTCGCTATTTCTATTCCCTCAATGCCCGATTGTGACAATATTACCTGATAATCAGGAAAATAGCTATTCAGAATTGTTAATATCAATTTCAGAATAAGCCGGTTGTCGTCAATTGCAAGGATTTTTTTCATATTTTACCAATAATCATTAACTCTTTTTTCGCCTGCTTGCGCTCGGTGTTGTCTTTATCGCATAATGCCTTTAATCAATTATTCTTTTGCTGTAATTCTTGTAACTCTTTTATAAGTTCTTCTTTAGTTTTTCCCTGATCATTCATAATTGTAGGTTATATAAAGCAATTGATTTGTTGTGTTGATCACTGAATCGGGTTTTGTTTAAGCATTGGCTATAAAAAAACAGCGTAGCCAATTGCCTACACTGTACTTAAGGCCCGACCAAGAGCCCGATAAACAGATGCACTGCAATGACCACGCTTTTACGTGGCGTTTTGTGCTTACTTTCCTGTTTATCTATTAAAATTTGGTCGGTTTTTAGTACAGAACTCAGCTAAACGCTATATTTTATATTTCTTTTTATATTTCTTTAATTCTACATTTCTTTAAAATTTCGTTATACTAATATATTCATCTATCGGAGCAAATTTAATCATTATCAATATAACTTGTACTCAGAGACTGTTTAAATTTCTTTCAAAACATTGTTGAACCCCTGCCTATCCGGCAGGCTGGCACTTCTGGGTTTCAAATTGGGTGTATTTCAGTACATCCGGTTATGCCGGATGTTATTCATATTCAAGTCATTCGGACTTTTGTTCCTTGGAAACCCTGAGGGTTGAATGTGAAAGTAATAAAACTTTGTTCTAAATGAGATTCAACCCCGGGTTGGGCTTTCTGCGTGTTTCCATTTCCTCCGGTTTTGCCGGCGATGATTAACATTAAACCCAGCGGGTGAAAAACAAAAGCATCCATTTCGGCAAGCTCAATAGGCTCAATGACCACCAATTATTCTATTTGGGGCAATATTTTTTTAATGCTGAGGAAATTTAAAATAGGATGAGTCAGTATTCCTGAAGTTTTTTATCGGATTATTTGAATTGGCCTGTCAGGAATAGTGAAGGCACATATCGGTTTTTGCTCCACTCACATCAGGTTTTATCTCCAGCCATTCAGTAATAAACACCTTCAGAATCCGTAATAATGAAGCGGGTTTCAGCAATTAACCTATTGTTTTGCCCCCTCCAGAAATGCTACTTTGTCAGGATAGAATTGAAACAAATTTCACAAACAATTTAAATTTTACGATCATGAAAAAAGGATTACTTTATTTAGGAATGATGGCTGTAATGATGGGCTTAGTTACAACCAATGCGATGGCACAGGATACTTATGAAGCAGGTGAAGCAGTATCCTACTCCTTGCCGGCAATGAGAATTCTTGACCTGGAAGGCGTTGCCCCAACTTTAACTTTTGTGGCACCAATTCAAGCAGGTGCTGCTATTGCAGATGTAACCAGCAGTACAAGCTGGATTAACTACACCTCAATTATTGAAAGCTTAGCAACCAATAAAGTTAGCGTGGCTATTACCGGAACAGTACCAGCCGGAACAACATTAAAAGTTGTTGCCGCCGCACATGCAGGAACAGGTGATGGTACTTATGGTACACCAACAGCAGCTGTAACACTGAGCGCAACTGCTCAGAATCTGATTACAACAATCGGAAGTTGCTATACCGGTGACGGTAATACCAACGGTCACCAATTGACTTACACATGGTCGGTTAATCCTGCTTCTTATGCTTCAGTAGTCGCCGCTGCCGGCACTGGTATTACTGCAACCTATACCATTCTTGCAACCGGTATCTAATCATTTTTACCATTGAGCACATAATAAACAGGATACTGTTTTCCCTTCTGAAAATAACTTCCGGAGAATTAAACCTCCGGATCAAACTTCATAAAATAAGGTGAGACAGTATCCTGTTTAGTCTGCTTAGTGATACCTTCTATGTTTATAGTTAGATTAATAAGGTTGAACCCTAGAGGGATCATGCGTTCTACTAATGTTAAACAACTGAAAATAAGATTGTTTTTATATGTCAATTCAGAGTTCAAACACAGCGTAAATATGAAAGAGATACTAAATATATTATTGGTGGAGGATAATCTTTTAAATCAACGTCTTGTAACGTTTAGTTTAAAGAAGTACAATCACGTCGTGACGATAGCTAACAATGGAGTTGAAGCAGTAGAAAAATTTCGTGAGCATAAATACGACTTGGTTTTAATGGATATCATGATGCCGGTTATGGATGGGCTCGAAGCAACAGTCAAAATAAGGGAAATAGAAAGTTCGGATAATATTGATAAAAGAACACCAATTATAGCTCTCACCTCAAATACAATGGATAACGATCGTGATAAATGTTTATCTTATGGTATGGATGATTTTATGACTAAGCCATTTAAAATAGAAAAGCTTAAATCCATATTTAATGAACTCAAAATCCTGGCTTGATTTAATTTATAAATATTAAGGGATGAAGGCAAGGAAAATCTTATTGGTACTAATGGTAATCGGCCTGTTACCAATTTATGCAAATGCCGGTTTTGAAGTGATGGGGAGCTTGATTTATAAATACAGCGCCCAAAAAGGGGAAACCTATTCGACCGTAATTAAGATACACAATACGGGCGAAAGCGTTCAGGAAGTAAAGATTTACCAGCGCGACTATCTGTTCAATCACGAAGGAGCCTCGTTTTACAACGATCCTGGCAGCAATAACCGCTCAAACGCGCCATGGATTCGCTACAGTCCTAAAACGATTATTCTGCAAGGGAAAGAAACACAGAATGTGCAATTTGAAGTTACAGTTCCCCAAAGTGAAATCCTTAGAGGAACCTATTGGAGTTTATTAATGGCAGAAGGGGTAAGTCAGCACGATCCAAATGCGAGAGGCCAGTTAAATATTAGCACGTCAATACGTTATGCCATACAAATCATAACCAACATCGGGCTAACGGGAACAGGTGAAATTGAATTTCAACAGCCGGGCGTTGTTACCGAAGGAAATCAGGCATTCTTTGATGTGATTTTAATGAATACCGGCGAACGATTGATTTCACCTGACGTTTCGATGGAGCTGTTTGATGCGTCAACCGGTGAATCGGTTAGAGTGATTAAGGTTCCTAGAAATGGTATGTACCCAACAACTTCAACCAAATGCAGGTTTCAGCTCGAAGGCCTGCCAACTAAAAAAACATATAAAGCTGTTATTGTGGCCGATGGTTCGGGCGAAGATGTATTTGGACTCGAATATACCCTGGAGTTGTGAAAATGGTTGGATGGTTTATCCTTAATTTTCAATCGTTAATCGTTAATCGTTAATCGTTAATCTCAAATCGTTAATCGTTAATTTTTAAAATGGTTAAATTGTTGGATGGTTAGATGGTTGAATGGTTAGTTGTAAAAGATTGATTTTTCAATTGAGTCAAAGTAGAATTAATATGAGGATGGATGAGGCGAAGGCTATTAATTTGTTTATTAATTGTGGTATTTTCGGGTGTCGTTTCTGCACAGAATGGCAATCTTGAAATACAACTGGTTAATAACGCCAAAATCGAACTTTCGCCCGGCTCATCAACCAATGTAGTCGTAAAACTTACGAACAATACCCTCACCGATCAGCATGTTTCTTTAAAAATTCAGATGCCTCAGGGATGGAAATGTTTTTCGGTACTGAAAGCTATCCAAACTCCGAAATCGAAATCAACCATCAAAATTTTAAGCTTTAATATTCCTGCAGGATGTCTTGCCGGCGAATATTCGATAAGCATTGAAGCCTGGAATGCGCAGGATCAAAAAATTGGCAACATAAGTGTACCGGTTACCATCGTGCCCAAATACGAGTTGAGTATAAAAGTGATTGATGGTTCGGAATATGTATTTGCCCACGATACTTTTTCAGTTCAGTTTATGATTCAAAACCTTTCAAACAGTCAGGCTGAAATAGAAGGACTGCTGAAAGGAAACGGCACGGTCGAAAAAATGAGCTTTTCATTAAGTCCCGATTCAAGTGTATTTATTACAAGGAAAATCAGCGCCGAAAAAGGAATCATGAAGTCTGTCAAGAGAAATATATCACTTACAGCATCCCTTATCAATATGCCCGAAGTACGCGCTTCAGGCACTCATTTATACACGGTTATCCCTTCCGGAGATTTTAAATTCGATCCGTACAACCGGTTTCCGGTGCAGTTTTCTACTTTTTTTGTTACCGATAATCCAAGGGGCAAACGAATATATGCTTTAATGGGCGATGTAACAGGGCAGGGATTTCTTGACGATAAAAATACCCAACTGCTCAAATTCCAGTTCCGGGGACCCGATCGACGCGGCAAACCGCTCTACGGAATAAACGATGAATATTTTGTAGAACATAGTACGCCGAAATCGAAAATAATGCTGGGTGATAACACCTACAACCTTTCGTACCTGACCGAATTTTCGCGTTACGGCCGCGGCGGCAGCGCCGAACATACATTCAACCAAATTACGGTCGGTTCGTTTATTAATTTTCCCCGGTTTTATCCCAAAATTAAACGTGAAGTAGCTGCTTACGCGGCTTATGAATCGTTTAATAAATTCAGGATAAATGTTGGATATCTGAACAAACTGAGTAATACTGAAGAGGTGAATCACCTGGTTACACTAAATGGTACGGGTTCGCCATTTAAATGGGCAAATGTTGATGGCGAATATGCTGTTGGCACATCGGGCAGGGAATACAGGCAGGCTGTAAAAACCGAACTGAGAATAAATCTCAGGCGGGTTAATCTGCTTTATAATTATACCATGGCCGAAAAATCTTATCCCGGTTATTTTACCGATACCCGTTACATGCTGGCCAACGGAACTGTCAGGCTTTCAGATAAAATTGATCTTGGAGTCAATTATAATTTTAACCATCAGAATATGGCATTGGATACTTTATATGCCAGCGCTCCATTCAGCAAAAACCTGTTTTTTACGACTAACTACCGGTTTTTGAAAGATGGCAGACTTTCGGCCAGTTACAATCTGCGCGAGCGACAAGATCGGATGGAACCCAAGAAGTTCGATTACAGCGAGCATTCGTTGAGGCTGATTTTAAACAAACGCATCAGGAATTTGGGGTTCGATCTTTTGGGCGAATATGGGAATACCGAGAACTTATTACTTCCTGAAAATGAACGGCTAAATGCAATGTATCACAGCCGTATGACATTGAATTACAGAAACTCCGACAAATTTAGTTTAAACGGGTTTGTAAGTTATCATGAGAACAACCGCTACATTGTAAAAGACCGAAAAAACTGGGTATATGGCGCTTCCATTAATACAACGGTCAGTAAAAAACTGAGCCTGTTCGCTAATTATCAAAGTAGTTACAACATGGACGAATATTACCTCGACCGAAGCCTGGTCGATGGACGCCTGAGCTATTCGCCCAATATAAACAACAGTATTGAAATTTCGGGCCGGTATAATTTGGTTAAGAACTCGCTTGATGTAAAGGAATTGGCATTCATGGTCAAGTTCGTTCATACCTTTAACATTCCAGTCAGCAAAAAGAAAAACATTGGTAAGCTCTCGGGAAAGGTGATCAATAAAGGCGTTAAGAATATTGAAGGAATTGTGCTTTCGGTTGGAACGGATCAGGCAATAACCGACAAAGATGGAAATTACAGTTTCCCCATGCTTCCGGCCGGAAACTATTACATGATGATCGATTACCAGAAAGCAGGTTTGAACGCAATCACAGAAATGCCATCTCCTTATCAAATTGAAATACAGTCAGGGATAGAAACAAAATTTGACATCGCACTTACCCGTTCATCAAAGATATCGGGCGAAATTGTTATCGTTAAAGAAGTCGCAGCGGATAATACATCCTATGCAGAAATTAAAGATCGTTTGAAAAAACTATTAATCGAGGCAAAAAATGAAGGCGAAGTATTCAGGATTTTTACTACTGAAGATGGGAAGTTCTCGTTCGAGGGACTCAGGCCGGGCTCCTGGACTGTAAAAGTGTATGAACATAATATACCAAAGGAATATGAATTGGTGACCGATTTGTTTACCCTTGCTTTAACATCAGGTGATACCAAATATGTAGAAGTGAAAATCAAGGAGAAACGCAGGCGTATAAAGTTTCAAAAATCATTCGACAATACGGCGTTGCCTGTTTCTGAAACATCGGCGCCAATTGCGCATGTATCCGGTCAGTCAGACCGGTCACAGATCAATACCAAAGCGCTGACTGAAACAAAGGATTCGGCTAAAACACTGGAATACAGAGTACAAATTGGGGCAAGCAAGGGACAAAAACTTCCAATGGATTGGCTAAGCAACAC
>DAITNH010000189.1:0-10799 GCA_036834745.1 Prolixibacteraceae bacterium | reverse complement strand
GCTTCCAAATACCCTTTTCAGAATATTGGTTACCCGTGCATTGGCGTTGGTGCGGATGTCTTTTTCGCGTTCTTCAATTTTCAGGAACAAACCGTTTAAAGCCTGTTGCAGCAGGTAATCTTCAAGTTTTACATCAACCGTTTTAAAACCTGCAATTTTTCCGACTGTTGAACCAGCCAATTTGTTCCAGTTGGTGGTCAGTTCGTTCCAGGACTGTTGTGTTGAAATACCGGCAACAAGGTTTTTATTCAACGATTCGCGTACTTTGGGGCGGTAAAGTTCAGCGAGTTGCTGCGATGTTTTTTGCCTGAAATAGCTGGTTGCGGCATTGTCGGGGCCACGTAAAATTTGAAGTCCATCAGCAAAAGTCATTTCACGAACGCTGTTCACAAAAATGGGTTTTGCCCCTTTTGCAGCATCTTCCGCTGCCCGGTTGATCCGTACAATTACATCTTCAACCAGTCTTGCTCCACCCGGAACCTTGGAAATGTTGTCGATAATCGTTTTTGCTTCAGGTGGAAGCAAAATTTTTACTGCCTGATCTTTCAAATATCCATCCACAGCTGATAAACGTTTCACCGAACTGTCGGCACCCACCAAAAGTGCCTCCTTTAATCCGGCAATAATTTCTGTATTCGACAAGGGTAAATTCTGGTTGACCGATTGTGCGATTTGGCTCAGTTCTGCACATGAATTAAGTGTGAACAGGGTGAAGATCAGGGCAATGATTTTTATTTTTTGCATGATTGAAAAGATTGAATTATTTACTATTTAACCATTTACTATTTACCATTTAACGATTTGCTATTTAACCATTTAAATAGTAAATCGTAAATAACCAAATCGTAAATAGTTTCACTTTTGCCTTGGTTTGCGGCTCAGTTCCCCTCCCTTGACGGTTACTGAGCCTGTCGAAGTAGAGAGGTTAGGGGAGGCCTTCCCCCCAAACAATCCGTCAATCAGGTCTTTCCGGTTCAAACGGAGCAACTCACTTTTTATTTCCTGTTGATTTTCGCGTTGATACCAGAAAAAATATTTGCGTTGAGCCAGCTTTTCTTTCTGACTTTTAGGAGTGAATACCTTTTGCATGGTATATGGATGATAACCAGTGTAATAAATTACTGTGGCCAATGTCATCGGAGTGGGCGTAAAATCCTGAATCTGTTCCAATTTGAAATCGAGACTTTTGGTTTCGACAGCGAGATTGGCCATATCCACATTTTCACAGCCGGGATGACTCGAAATAAAATAGGGTATCAACTGCTGGTTGAGACCTTCCTCTTTGTTGATCTCATCAAATACCCTTTTCAGTTTGTGAAACAATTTGAACGATGGTTTTCGCATCAGGTCAAGTACCTGATCGGATGTGTGTTCAGGAGCCACTTTTAACCTTCCGGAGACATGGTGTTTGATGACCTCGCGCAAATACTCCATGTTGTTTTTATTCACCTGCGGATCGCTGGTTTCCTTCAGAATCATGTCGTAACGGATGCCACTTCCGATAAATGCCTTTTTTACATCCGGATGCTGACGGACTTTTTTGTACAAATCCAGCATTGGCTTGTGATCGACATTCAGGTTTTTACAAACATCAGGATAAACACACGACGGACGTTTGCATTTGCGGCAAATTTCTTCGTGAATGCCTTTCATTTTGTACATGTTGGCCGACGGCCCGCCCAAGTCGGAGATGTATCCTTTAAAATCGGGCATCAGCACCAGTTTGTCAACCTCTTTCATGATGGATTCTTCGGAGCGGCTGGCAATGAATTTTCCCTGATGGGCCGAAATGGTGCAAAAAGTACATCCTCCAAAACAACCGCGATGAATGTTCACTGAATGCCGGATCATATTGTAGGCGGGAATTTCCTCCTTGTTTTTATAGCGCGGGTGGGGAAGACGGGTAAACGGCAAATCGTAAAAACGGTCGATTTCCTTTTCTTCCAAAGGTGGCCAGGGCGGATTGATAATTACCTGTTGGTTGCCAACTTCCTGAGTAAGAACATTTGCCTCCACTTTGTTCGACTCTTCCTCGATGTGCATGAAGTTTTGGGCATATTTCTTTTTGTCTTCCAAACATTCTTCGTAGGAATACAGCTTCATGCTGTTCCACTTTTTATTGGTGGCATATTGCTCTTCCTTCGATACCAGAAAAGCAGTTTGCGGAATGTTGGTAATTTTCTTGTAATCAACACCTTTGCGGATCAGTTCGGTATATTCCAGAATCGATTTTTCGCCCATTCCGTAGAAAAGCATGTCGGCACGCGAATCGACCAAAATCGAAGGTTTCAGCTTGTCGCTCCAGTAGTCGTAATGGGTGACGCGGCGCAGCGAAGCTTCAATTCCTCCAACCACCAGCGGAACATCGGGATACAAATCTTTCAGGATATTGCAGTAAACAGTGGCGGCATAATCAGGGCGCTGGCCAGCCTTTCCGCCGGGTGTGTAGGCATCGTTCGAGCGTTTCCGCTTGTTGGCAGTGTAATGGTTCACCATCGAATCCATATTTCCGGCGGTAACTGCAAAATAAAGGTTGGGCTTTCCAAGTTTTTTGAAATCGCGCAAATCGTCCTGCCAGTTAGGCTGAGGCACAATGGCCACTTTTAAACCTTCGGCTTCGAGAATTCTTCCAATTACAGCGGCTCCAAACGAGGGATGATCGACATAAGCGTCGCCGGTGAAGAAAATAACATCGACACTGTCCCAACCCCGCGATTCAATCTCTTTTTTTGTTGTTGGCAACCATTTGTTGATATCGTATTTTTGATATAGAATATTCAATTTTATAATTTTAGATGCGAAATAAGCTAAACCTTTTGACAACTGACCAAAAGAAATGTTCATTATTTCAGATTTCTTTTTTGCATTCGATTAAATTTCAGCCAAAAAATACTCGCAGCGTTTAACTGAATGTTGCTTTCGCTAACTTTATGAAACATTTTTAAATCCAAATCATGGAACTTTTCAAACCGAAGGATTTCCTGAAAGCCAACCCCAAACTTAGTTTCCTTGGTGGAGAACATTTCGCCCGTTTTCTGATGTTGATGTTGCGTTTCGATAAGCTAAACAGGGTTTACAACAAGATCGGAGATAAAAAAGGGCTTGAATTTGTTGAAGAACTGCTTGCAATTTTGTCGATTAATTATGCTTTTGACAGCGAGGTTTTATTGAAACGACTTCCGAAATCAGGGCCGTGTATCCTTGTCTCAAATCATCCGTTTGGTGGGTTGGAGTCGATTTTACTGATAAAAATTCTGAGCCCGCTTCGCACCGATATTAAAATTGTTTCCACTCAATTGTTGCAAAAGATAGATCCGATCAGCGATTTTTTTCTTGAGGAAGATCCTTTTCAGAAAACGGCGGATAAACGGGTAATTGCAGTTGGTCAGGAACAAGCTTCGGAACACCTCGGAAGTGGGGGAATTCTGTGTGTATTTCCGGCAGGCGATGTTTCGCAGTTTGATGATTACATGGTTTTATCGGACAAACAATGGCAATACTCTGCCCTGAAATTCATCAAGCAACAGAAAGTTCCGGTTATTCCGGTTCATTTTCAAGGCAACAACAGCAAGTTGTTCTACTTATTGGGAAGCATCAATTCGTCGCTAAGCCAAATGAAACTTCCGACCGAAATATTGCATCAGCGAAAAAAAGCGGTCAAAATAAGGGTCGGACATAGTATTTCGGTTTCGGAACAGGATAGATTTGCAGATATTTACCAGTATGGCAGGTTTTTACGTGCCCGAACTTATTGTCTGTATTCGAAAATTGAAGTAAAAAAATTCTTTAATTATACCCTCAAACGTCAGCAGAAAGTTGAACCGGTTGCAGAACCTTTGCCAATTGAAATAATCAGGAAAGAGCTGAACGGCCTGACTTCGGAATCATTACTTTTCAAGCTGAAAAATTACACCATTTATTGTGCGCCATCAAAGCAAATTCCCAATGTTTTGCTTGAAATCGGGCGGCTTCGTGAAATTACTTTCCGGCAGGTGGGAGAGGGAACGAACCGTAGCATCGATTTGGACGAATTCGATTTGTATTACCATCAGATGTTTATCTGGGATACCGAAACCGAAATGATAGTGGGCGCCTACCGCATTGGAAAGGGTGCCGAAATAATTCACAAATATGGCATCCGCGGTTTTTATGTACAAAGTTTGTTTAAGTTGAAAGACGAGCTTCAGGATATGTTAAAGCAGACCATGGAGTTGGGGCGGTCGTTTATCGTAATGGAATATCAGAAAAAACCAATGCCACTTTTTCTGTTGTGGAAAGGCATCCTTTATTTTATCCTGAAAAATCCTGAATACCGCTATTTGATGGGGCCGGTGAGCATCAGCGACGATTACTCAACAACTTCAAAAGCGATGATTATTAAGTTTATCATGATGCATCATTTCGATTGGAAACTTGCCAGAAGCATTACCCCGCGCAACGCTTACAAGTTCAAAACTTTTGATCAGAACCTGAATGTTTTAATGGAAACAATGGATGCCGACATCAATTCACTTGATAAATTTATTGGCGATGTGGATGAGATGAATTCAGGATTGCCTGTGCTCCTGAAAAAGTACATCAAACTGAACGCGAAGATCATCGGTTTTAATGTTGATCCAAAATTCAACAACTGTCTGGATGGGTTGATGGCGCTCGATTTGTGCGATATTCCGCAGAACACCATTGAATCATTGTCCAAAGAATCTAATGATGGCTCAATTTTGCAGCAATTCTATTCAAACAGGGAGAAGCGGGAAGGAGCAGCGGGGTATTGATAGACTGATATCAAAGTAAAAAGGTCATTTATTGTCATTTGCTTCGCGTCATTGATAGTCATGAAACTAGCTGCTTTATTTCTTGAAAATAAAATAAACCGCAAGGATCAGAAATACAAATCCGATAAGATGATTGAGCCGGAAGTTTTCGTTTTTGAAAAACAGAAGCGAAAAAACGGTGAAAATCAGCAATGTTGTAACTTCCTGAATCACTTTTAATTCAATGAGTGAGAATGGACCGCCATTTTCTTTGTAACCAATTCTGTTGGCCGGTACCTGAAACGCATATTCAAACAGGGCTATTCCCCAGCTAACCAATACAATTGAGATAATGCCAAGTTTGTTGAACCATTTTAATTCACCAAATTTCAGGTGTCCGTACCAGGCCAATGTCATAAACGAGTTCGACAGTATCAGTAAAATAATTGTTGTAATTCCTTTTAAGTTCATTTTCTCCTGATCTAAAAAACAGGCAGCGAAAATAAGCAATTCTGCTTTTCTTTGTTTTAAAATAATCAAAAACCAACTAATCATGAGAAAAATATCCTTTTGGATTATTGCATTGGCTTTTTTTGGAGCTTGCCAACCAAAATTAATTTCGGATAAAGACAACGCCGGATTGAAACTACCTGAAGGTTTTTCGGCACTTATTTATGCTGATGATATTGGCCATGCCCGGCACATTGACATTAATTCGAACGGTGATGTATATGTTTCACTCAGCCGTGTTAAAAATGGAGGTGGATTGGTTTGTCTGCGCGATGAAAATAATGATGGCAAAGCTGATGTAATTAAATATCATGGTATTTATGACGGAACAGGAATAAAGATTCACAATGGCTATGTTTATTTTGGCGTCGATACACTGGTTGTTCGTTATCATTTGAATGAAGGAGAATTGGTTCCGACTGAGAATCCGGAGATTATTGCAGGTGGTTTTACCGTTCAAAATCAACATGCCACAAAACCAATTACTTTCGATCAGGAAGGCAATATGTATGTAACTGTGGGCGCACCTTCAAATGCCTGTCAGGAACAAGATCGCACAAAGGGTTCGCCGGGGATGGATCCTTGTCCGATTCTCGAACTTCATGGTGGAATCTGGCGGTTTAAAGCAGATGTTTTGAATCAGGATCAGGCCAAAGATGGCTACCGTTATGCAACAGGAATTAGGAATGCAGTTGCAATTACCTGGAACAATGCTGAAAATAAATTGTATGCAATTCAGCACGGCAGAGACCAGCTTTCACAATTCTTTCCTGAATTGTACAGCGAGGAACAAAATTCGCAAACTCCTGCTGAAGAGTTTTTGCTGGTGGAAGACGGATCGGATTTTGGCTGGCCATATTGCTATTTCGATCTGGCACAGAATAAAAAGGTGCTTGGTCCTGAATATGGTGGCGATGGATTTAAAACTGAAAGATGTTCGGCAGCCGATGATCCGATCATGGCTTTCCCTGCCCATACAGCCCCAAATGATGTGCTTTTTTACACCGGCAGTATGTTTCCGGAGAAATATAAAAATGGCGCTTTTGTTGCCTTTCATGGTTCCTGGAACCGCGCACCACAGCCACAGGAAGGATATTACGTGGTATTTGTTCCTTTTAAAGGTTCAATTCCTTCCGGAGAATGGGAGGTTTTTGCCAGTGGTTTTGCGGGTGTTGAGGTGGTGAAAAGTCCAAGAGACGCACAGCATCGTCCATGTGGTTTGGCTCAGGCACCCGATGGTTCGCTGTTTGTTACCGACGATGTAAATGGCCGGATTTACCGTATTTTATATCAGCCGAAATAATTTGTATGCAAAATAATGGTATCTTGCCTTTCAAACCTAAATGTAATTTAATGAGACGAATACTTAATTCTTTAATTTTCAGTGTCTTATTTGGCGGATTGATGATTTCATGCCAGAATAATACCGAAAAAAAGAAAGTGGAGCCTGTGAGCGCTGAGCAGTTGGCAAAAGAAATTACTGAAAATATGCCAGCCCAAACAGCCGAAATAGAACATCCGGGTAAAGCTGTATATACAAAATATTGCCTCACCTGTCATCAGGCTGACGGATCGGGCGTACCGGGAATGCATCCGCCATTGGGGCCTGGAAGTTGGACCGGTAAAGATTCCAAAGAGTTGGTAGCCATTATGATGAAAGGGCTCAGTGGTAAAATTGAAGTAAACGGAGAGGTTTACAAGGGTTTTATGCCCTCGCATGCCCAATTGACCGATGAGGAAATTGCCAATGTGCTAACCTATATCCGTATAAGTTTCGGAAATAGTTTTGATCCGGTTGATGCAGCGTTGGTAAAAAAGGTCCGGAGCGGGAAGTAAACTAATACCCCGCTGCCTGTCCGTCTTTTCTCGATTCGGATGCACCGTAATAGACTTTGTTTTTATCGTCCCATTTGATTGCCTGATAACCACCGTAAATTCCGTTGATGTACTGAATCTGGTGACCCTTTCCAAGCAGGCTTCGTACCGTTTCATAAGGTAATCCGCTTTCCAGATAAACGATTCCACCGTCTGTCATTGTCTCACCGGTGGGTTCGCTCGACCCTTCATGACAAATTCTAGGCGCATCACCAGCTTCCTGAAGGTTCATCCCGAAATCAATCAGGTTGACCACCATTTGCACATGTCCCTGCGGTTGCATCGAACCGCCCATCAAACCGAAGCTGATAAAAGGCTTCCCATCTTTGGTAATGAAAGCTGGAATGATGGTGTGGAATGGTCGTTTGTGTGGTTCATATTTGTTCATGTGATTTTGGTCGATGATAAACATTTCGCCCCGGTCCTGCAAAACAAATCCAAGTTTTCCGGGTGTCATTCCAGAACCCATTCCCCGGTAGTTGCTTTGAATCAGCGAAACCATGTTGCCATCTTTATCTGCTGTTGTCAGGTAAATGGTATTTCCCGTTTCAAGGTTGCCTGCCTGAACACTTTTTGCCGCTTTTTCATAATCATAAAGTTTTAAACGTTCTTTCGCATATTCTTTTGAGATCAGTTTGCGAATTGGAATCTGATTAAAATCCGGATCTGAATAGTATTTTGCACGGTCTTCAAAAGCCAGTTTCTTTGTTTCAATAAAAGCGTGAATGTATTCAGGACTGCCGTATCCCATGGAGGCGACATCGAATTTTTCAAGCATATTCAGTTGCTGAAGAACCGCAGTTCCCTGTCCGTTTGGCGGTAATTCCCAAACATCGTATCCGCGATAATTGGTCGAAATTGGTTCCACCCAATCAGAATGATGGTCGGCAAGGTCGCGCATACTTAAAAAGCCACCCTGTTCTTTCATGTAATCCGCAATTTTCTGCGCAATCTCGCCTTTATAGAATGCATCGCGGCCTCCAATTGCAATCTTTTCGAGTGTTTCTGCCAAATAAGGATTCCGGAAGATTTCGCCTTTGGCAGGAGCTTTTCCATCGGGCATGAAAATTTCTTTGAATCCCGGATACTTTTGCAATTTTATAGCGTTCGAATTCCAGTAATAGGCAATTACTTCAGAAACCGGAAATCCTTCGCGGGCATAAGTAATTGCCGGTTTCAGGATATCGGAAACGGGTAGTTTCCCAAATTTTTTGTGTAATTCGAACCAACCGTCGACGCATCCGGGAACAGAAACCGGCAATGGTCCCAAAGCTGGAATTCTTGTGATTCCATTTTTCCTGAAATAGTCAAAACTCAGATCGTAAGGCGATCTTCCGCTGGCATTTAGGCCATATGATTTTTGTGTTTTGGCATCCCAAACGATGGCAAATAAATCGCCGCCGATTCCGTTTCCGGTAGGTTCTACCAGCCCGAGCACCGCGTTTGCTGCAATCGCCGCGTCAACCGCATTTCCGCCGGCTTTTAGAATGTCGAGGGCAACCTGTGTGGCAAGTGGCTGACTGGTGCAAGCCATGCCATGTTGTGCAATAACTTCTGAACGGGTTGCAAAAGGCAGGCCTGTAACACGATCCTGCGCCGATAATGGTTGAAGGACGATCAGCAGTGATAAAACCAACAGATAATTTTTCATAGTAGATAAATTTAGCAGAGTGCATAAAGTTATACAATTCATTTTTGAACAATCGCAAAAAAACAACAGATAATTTTTCCTGAGTTTCATTGCTGTTGATAAGTAATTATAATATAAAGACACAAGGGTAGAATATTACCCTTCCTTTCCTTTAAATTTGATTTCTAAATTTAGAACAAAAGTTAGCCATCAAGCGAATCGAATACAATAACCCAAAGACCAGTTTGTTTATGGAAAACAGTGATTCAATCAAGCTTTTCGAAAGCAAAAAAGTTCGCACTCATTGGGATGAAGTGCAGGAGAAATGGTTTTTTTCTGTGATTGATGTGATAGAGATACTCACGGAAAGTCCACGAGCAAGAAAATATTGGAATGCATTAAAAACCAAATTGCAAACAGAAGGTAGCGAGTTGTCCCAGAAATTGGGACAACTGAAAATGAAGTCATCTGATGGTAAGTTTTATACGACTGATATTGCCGATACCCAGCAATTGTTGAGAATTATTCAATCCATACCTTCGCCAAAAGCAGAACTATTTAAATAACACAATAACGATACGAATGTCCCCATTTTTAAAGCAGGTTGCCAGTTATTTATATCAGAATCATCGATCCGAATTGAGCGATTTTTGCCTTGTTTTTCCTGGTAGGAGAGCGGGTGTGTTTTTTACGGCCTACCTCAACGAAATGGTAGAGTCTTCAATGCTTTCTCCTGAAATTATTACCATCAGTGAATTGATTTCATCTGTGTCGGGCTTGCAGCAGGCCGATCAGGTTGCACTGGTACTGAAACTTCAGGAAGTCTATTCCAAAGTGACCGGCCATCAGGAACCACTGGACGAGTTTTTCTTTTGGGGCGAAATTCTTTTGTCCGACTTTGACGACATCGACAAATACCTGCTGAATGCGGATGATTTGTTCAGGAATATTTCTGATTTGAAAGACCTTGAAAATCAATTTGAATACCTGACTGCGGAACAAAAAGCCGCCATTGAGGAATTTTGGGGCAATCTGGAAAAAGTGCCACATTCGTTTAACAAGGAAAAATTCATCGGTATCTGGATAAAACTGGCTGAAATCTATCACCAATTCAGGGAATCACTCCGGCAAAATAATATTGCCTATTCAGGAATGATTTACCGTGATGTGGCGGATGGATTGGCAGAGCAGTTGCCCGTTGAATTTAAGGCCAAAAAATATGTGTTTATTGGATTCAACGCGCTGAATAATTGCGAGAAAGCCATTTTCAAAAAACTGGATAATTTGAACAAAGCTTTGTTTTTCTGGGATTATGACGAATTTTACCTGAAAGACAATGAAAACGAAGCTGGCCGGTTTCTTCGGATGAATATGATCGCTTTTCCAGCTCCGAAACACTTTGTTCCTGAAAAATCGCAGACTCCCAAAAACCGAAAAATTACACTGGTTTCGGTTCCCGGAAACATTACCCAAGCCCAGGCCATCAATATTCCCCAGGTTCTAAAAAGCTTTCAAATTAACAGTCGTTTCGACAATACAGCCTTTGTACTGGCTGATGAAAACCTTCTGATTCCGGTGATTTCGGCGGTTGGCAAAAACTTCGCTGACATAAATATAACAATGGGCTATCCGTTTGTGAATACGCCTGTTTACGGTTTTATTTCGCAGGTGATCAGCCTTCAGAAGAATATTCGCAAGTCGGGATCATCGCCAGTTTTCTACCACAAGCCGGTGGTGGCAATTCTGAACCATCAGTTTGTTGTAAATGCCGAAATAAAAGCGTTTGTCTCCGGAATTTACAAACGGAATAAAGTTTATCTGGAAGCTGGTGAATTGAATTTGAATCCATTTGTCCGGAAAATATTTGCCCGTCCGGAAAGCTGGTTGGATATTCTCGATTATTTTCTGGATGTATTGAAAGAGCTTGCCCTGAAGTTTGACAGTACCGAAAATGAACAGGTTAAATTGGAATCAGAATACCTTTTCCAGGCATATCTTACCGTTCAGCGGTTAAAGGACACGCTGGAAGC
>DAITNH010000188.1:0-10809 GCA_036834745.1 Prolixibacteraceae bacterium | reverse complement strand
AGTGATCAGGGCTTTTTTCATGAAATGCTAAAATCTATATGCAATTTTTCGCCCGTTTTAAATTCCAATGTGCCAATTCATTCGAATACGAGTTTAATGGATTTGTCTATTTTTGAAAAGGTATATTTTGAATCTTCAAATTATTAATCTCATATTTGTTTTGGATTAGCATAAAAAGTGAAGTGTCAGAGAAACTAAAAAACCAAATTGTTTGGGATGAATTCAGGAAAGGCAGCAAAATTGCCCTGGAAACAATTTATGAAGACAATTATGCTTCACTATATCATTATGGACAGAAGTTTACACAGGACAATGATCTAATCAAAGATCTCATACATGAATTGTTTATTGAACTCATTGATTCGGGTTCGCGCTTGTCCAGAACCGACAATATCCGGTACTATTTGTTAAAATCCTTGAGAAACAAACTTTTAAGGCAGCTTTCTGAGAAATTAAAGTTTACAAATAAACTCACAGGATCTGCTGATTTTAATTTGGTTGACTCCATAGAAAGTCAATTGATTAAAAATGAAGTGGAAGAACAGTTACGGAATCAGGTAACAACCGCAATAAAAAAACTATCGGTCAAACAGCAGGAGATTATATATCTTCGATTTTACAGTGATATATCCTATCAGGAGATTGCCACCTTATTTGATGTAAACATTCAAACTGTGCGAAATTTAATGAGCCGTGCAATTAATTCGTTGAAAGAAGATTTGCAAAACAACAACCTCAGTAAACATCTGATCCTTTTTGTTTTAAACTGTTCTATTTAAGCTTACCAGAAAAAATTCCTCCAATTTTATCCATTTATTTTCACAATGTGTTTTTTAACACATTATTTTGATAGTATATAATCCACTTCTTAATCATTATCTATAAACACACCACAAAAAGGTGTAATAGCATATTAGATGGAAGTTGAATCAAAATATAAGAATTACACAGTTGAAGATTTTGTACAGGACGATGATTTTCGTTGCTGGATCAATTCACCAAATGAAATATTAATTTCTTTTTGGACGAATTTCCAAAAAGATTATCCTGAAAAATCTGGATCCATTTTGCAGGCAAAGCGAATAGTAAAGGCACTATTCATTGAAGAAAGTGCCATTTTGCCTGAAGATTACCAGGATTCACTCGGGCAATTAAAGACTTACCTTGACGAAAAATCATCAAATAAAACTCCAGCCAAAAGGTTTTCAGTTAATTGGCGCAATGTGGCAGCGGTGCTGCTTCTGCCAATACTGGCTGTAAGCATTTATCTTTATACAAGCAAAATCCTGATTCAACCTTCTGGACAAGTAATACAATATGTTGTTCCTTATGGGCAGAAAAGTAAAGTGATTCTTGCCGATGGAACCCAGGTATGGCTAAATTCAGGTTCCACACTCTCTGTTTCAATGGACAAGAATAACCGGAGAAAAGTTCAACTGATTGGTGAAGCCTTCTTTGATGTAACCAAAGATAAAAGTGAACCCTTTCTCGTTGAAACCAAGAACTACTCTGTGAAAGTTTTTGGTACACAATTCAATGTCCGCGCCTGCAAAGATAAAATTGAAAGTGAAACCATTTTGAAGGAAGGATCAATTTCAATTTTCACCCATTCCAATGAGGAAATAAAGATGGCTCCGGGACAGAGGTTCTTTCTTGAAAACACTAAAAAATATACCATATCGGAAGTCAATCCTGATATTTACATGAGTTGGAAAGACAATGTACTGAAAATAAATAATGAAAAATTACAGGATCTTTTAGTGCGTATGGAACATTGGTATGGTGTTAAAATACAGGTAGATAATTACGACCGGGTTAAGGATTTGAAATATACTTTAACCATTAAAACGGAAAGTTTAAGAGAAATGCTCGATCTGATGAGTTATGTTACTCCTTTAACATATAAAATTGAAGGAGAGGATGTTATTCTGAAATATAAATTAAATTGTTTGCCTATGTAAAAATTGTTTGTTAAACAAAAAAGCAGGAACATGCTCTAACATATCCCTGCCTGTAAATTTAAAAATTTACCATTGTCGAATCTGGTAAACTAGTATTAAACTTCAAAACAAAACTATGAAAAAAAACGAATTCTTTTCTTTGGAAGAAAAGAGATTTATGCCTATCGGCAAAATTCTGAAAATTATGAAGGTATTTACACTTATTATGTTAGTATTTGCTATTCATGTCTCTGCCCGTTCGTATTCACAGAATACAAAGCTAAGTATGAATATGCAGAATGTATCGATTAAGCAAGTACTAGGCAACATCGAAGACCAATCGGAATTTCGATTTCTGTACAGTGATTCAAAAATTAACGTTGAGAAGAAAGTCGATGTTGATTTCAGGAATAAACCTATTGAAGAAATCCTTCGGAATATGTTTGAGGGCAGTAATATCGAGTTTAAAGTTGTTGGAAGACAAATCCTATTGTCCAATTCAAATGACGCTGAGGAAGTTTCCTCCTCCCAACAGCAAAAATCTGTTTCAGGTAAGGTCACCGATTCTTCAGGGGCATCTCTGCCAGGCGTTTCTGTTGTGGTAAAAGGAACCACTACGGGAACCATTTCAGATTCGGATGGAAACTATAATTTGTCCAATGTTCCTTCTGATGGAACATTGGTATTCTCGTTTGTAGGGATGAAAAAAAGCGAAATTGGTGTTACCGGGAAAAGCATTGTGGATGCAGTTTTAGAGGATGAAACTGTTGGAGTTGATGAAGTTGTGGTTGTGGGTTATGGAACACAAAAAAAAGTAAATCTTACAGGAGCAATTACTTCGTTTGACGGAGAAGCTCTTTCACGCAGGCAAGTTGCTCAATCATCAATGGTGCTGCAAGGTGTTGCTCCCGGAGTGGTTGTGACGCAACGTTCCGGTCAACCCGGACGCGATGGAGGAACGATTAGTATTCGAGGCAAAACAACATTAGGAGATAATAATCCATTGATTCTGGTTGATGGTGTTGAAATGGGACTCAATAATATCGATCCATCAATGATTGAATCAGTTTCTGTTTTGAAGGATGCAGCATCCTCCTCAATTTATGGTTCAAGAGCTGCAAATGGTGTTATTTTGGTAACTACCAAACGGGCGGAATTTGGAAAAATGTCTGTATCATATAATTCATATGCTGGATACCAGAGTCCGACCAATTTGCCTGATATGGTAGGTGCTATTGATCACATGACCTTAACAAATGAGGCCTATGTGAATTCTGGAAAATCACCGCTTTATTCTGACCCATACATTCAGGAATACCGTGATAATATGGCTGTTAATCCAGATAAATATCCTGACACCGACTGGTATGATAAGGTTTTGACCAAAAAAGGATTTATGCAGAGTCATTTTTTAACCATGATGGGTGGAACCGAGAAGGCAAAAATTGCAGTCTCTATGGGTTATCTAAATCAAGACGGTATTATGGAAAATACCAGTTATAAACGATACACCATCCGGTTAAATACCGACATTCAATTGACAAAAACGTTTTCTACACAAATTGATGCGCACATCATGCAATCGAAACTGACCGAGCCTTCACGTGGAACCAGCCAAGCAATCCATTGGTCAGGAAGGATTCCAGCCAATCAGACTGGCGTCCTGACCACCGGACAGTGGGGTGAAGGTTGGAATGGTGACAATCCGATTGCCTTTAGTCAAGATGGTGGGATTAGGTACGATGAAGCTCCTTCAGTAACTATGAACATCATATTGAAATATCAACCTGTAAATTGGTTATTTGTTGATTTTGCATACTCTCCCAATTATTGGCAATCTAGTAATTCTTCATTTGTAAAAGCTATACAGACTTATAGGTGGGATGGTTCCGCTAGTTATCTGGCTCCACAGAAAAGTACATTGAGTGCCTCCAATAATCGTAATCTTACGAATAACATTCGAAGTACAGTCACTTTTGATAAAGCTTTTGGCGATCATGGAGTAAAAGCTTTATTCGGATTTCAGCAGGAAGATTATCGTAACGACGGACTTACCGGCTACCGCGAAAGTTTCGCATTCCCAAACTATCCTGTTCTTAATTCAGGAGGAGAATTGAACCAAAAATCATATGGTTGGGCATCGGAATGGGCTTTGATGTCTTTTTTTGGACGCTTAAATTATTCCTATCTTGATAAGTATTTGTTTGAAGGAAACTTCCGTTACGATGGTTCGTCGCGATTTGTTGAAGGTCGCAAATGGGGAGTTTTTCCATCTTTCTCTGCCGGATGGCGGATTTCAGAAGAACCATTTTTTGCTAATCTAAAAGATAAGATTAGCAACTTAAAACTGAGGGCATCCTGGGGAAAACTGGGTAACCAGAATATTGGTTCATATCCGTTTTCTTCGGATGTAAACCTTGGTCTTAAATATGTTTTCGATAAACAAGTATTAAGTGGTGCTGGAATTACCGATCTCGCAAATACAGAAATTTCATGGGAAACAACTACATCGTCAAACATTGGTGTCGATGTAACATTACTGGATAAAATCAATATCACAGCAGATTATTATTACAAAAAGACGGACGATATTCTGCTTCCTCTGGATATTCCTAAAATCATAGGGATGAATGCCCCTGCACAAAATGCAGGAGTCGTAGAAAACAAGGGCTGGGATTTGGGAATTAATTACTCTGATTGGGATCATGAATTCAAATATGAAATTGGGATAAATATCTCGGATGTTAAAAATAAAGTTCTTGATTTAAGGGGAGTTAATAAAACTGGATTAACAGTCAACCATGAAGGGTATCCTATGTTTTCTCTTTATGGGCTGAAAGCTGATGGTTTTATAACTGAAGAAGATTTTGATGAAGCCGGCATCTACAAATATGCCAAGCAGTTTGGAAGCATTGCTCCCGGTGACATTATGTACGTTGACATGAATAATGACTCAATTATTAACTCAAACGATTATACTATTATTGGTCAAACTTTACCACGCTATACATTTGGGTTCAATTTCAATTCCAAATATAAAAGTTTTGATTTTTCATTGTTCATACAGGGAGTTGGAAAAGCTGATGGATTGATTCGAGATCAAGGTATTATGCCATTTCTTATGGGAGGAACTGTTCAGGAGCAGCACAAGGATCGATGGACACCAGATAATCGCGAGGCAATGTTTCCTCGTTTTGCCTTTAATGAAACCAACAACGAACAAACTTCCAGTTTTTGGATGCGTGATGCCTCTTATGTCCGTTTAAAAAACATACAATTAGGGTACACATTGCCCAAGGGAATCATGAGTAAAATTAAAGCACAACAATTGCGCATCTATTTCAGCGGTCAAAATCTGCTTACCCTTGATAATTTCTGGGATGGTTACGATGTGGAAGCTCCAGTTGGAGATGGTGGATATTATCCACAGGTTAAAACTTACAGTTTTGGTCTGGATGTCAAATTCTAAAATAAATCTAAGATGAAATCATATAAAAAGTTGATTGTAATTGTCTTTGCATTATCGTTTTTTGGGTGTGAAGATTATTTGAACCGTTATCCGCTGAATAACCCTTCGGATGTTACTTTTCTTTCGAACGAGACTGAACTTAAGATGGCGGTAGCAGGCTGCTATAGTACGTTGTGGTATAATTTTGAAGGTATGCCATTTCATTTATGTCTTGATGCAGCTTCAGATATAGAGTGGGATCGAAACGGTTCTACACTTCAAGCTGTTGGACGTGGTTCTGTGGATTCCCGAAATGGTTTAATTGTAGCTTTTTGGACCAATATGTATGCTGGCATTGCCAAATGCAATTATGTGCTGGCAAATATGGAACGAGGTAAAAGTGTCATTCCTGAAGCTGCTTATAACCAATATGAATCAGAAGTGCGTTTTTTAAGGGCGCTTTTTTATAGTTATCTGGTCGAATTATATGGAGGTGTGCCTCTTGTGGAAACTCCATTAACACTTTCGGAAGCCCAAATGCCACGTAATTCAAAAGAAGAAGTCGTTAATTTTATTTTGACCGAACTTGACCAATGTGCTCAATATCTACCCCAACAGAATAAACCAACTTCAGGAAAAGCAACAAAAGGTGCAGCCTGGTCTTTAGCTTCCAGGGTTGCTTTGTATAATAATAGATGGGATGTTGCTATCAGTTCGGCACAAAAAGTAATAGCACTTGAAGGCACAGAATTTATCTTGAATAACAGTTATATGGATTTGTTCCAATATGCAGGGCAAGCTTCAAAAGAAATAATCTTTGCAGTTCAGTATCTGAAAGGAACTAATATGCATGCACTGTTCCGCTTTTTTGGAAGTAGAAATGCGAAGGGACACACCAATAAAAAACCATCCTATCAATTGGCTGATTCCTGGGAATGTACCGATGGAAAGCAGATTGACGAATCTCCGTTGTTTGACGCTAAACAACCTTACAAAAATCGCGATCCAAGGTTAGGTTTTACATTGGCTGTTTCAGGCTCAAATTTTCTGGGTTTTCAGTTCGAAACACACGGGGATAGTGTAAAATGCTGGGATTATAATTTAAGTCCGGCCAAACGGATAGCAAATCTGGAAGCCACTCATGCATATGCTACATTTACAGGTATTTGTTTTCGTAAATATGCTGATAATCTTGATCGGCTTGCAGTAAACGAAAGCGATTTGAATACGATTATCATCCGGTATGCAGAAGTGCTGTTAAATTATGCTGAAGCAAAAATTGAATCTGGTAGCATCGATAAATCTGTTCTCGACGCTATAAATAAAGTTCGTCAGCGCCCTTCTGTAAACATGCCTCCAATTACGACAACCGATAAAAATGAACTTCGGAATGTTGTTCGTCGAGAACGTAAATATGAATTAGCAGGTGAAGGTCTGCGGTTATTTGACATACGGCGATGGAAAATTGCAGAAGATGTGATGAATCTGCCGGTTTTAGGTAGGATGAAAAAGTCTTATCCGTCAGTTCCTCCAATCGTTAATGAAGTTGGTACCGCTTATTATACAAATATTCCGGTAGCCCAGCAAGGTGAATCTGCTGACTTTAAAATGCGCGTTGTTGAAATACGCACGTTTGATAAAACCCGGGATTACCTGTGGCCAATTCCTTACATTGAAATGGATACTAATCCAGCAATGGAACAGAATCCAAATTACTAATAAACCTAATATTCAAATTAGGTGATCCGGGGGGAATCTTTCCTCCGGATTAACATTATTTCAATTCATGAAAACTTAAATCAATTTTATGAGTAAGTCAATTTTTTCGTTCAAATCATATAGTATTGTCTTTTTGGGGATAGCCTTAATCATATTTTGTAGTTTTATCAGCGGGAAAAACAATCAAAAAGAATTCTCAGCAGATCTCATTGTGTATGGCGGCACTTCTGCTGGTGTTAGTGCAGCAATTCAAGCCTCAAGAATGGGCAAGACTGTGATCCTGATTGAACCTACCGATAGAATAGGGGGTCTTACCACGGGCGGATTAGGGCAAACCGACATTGGAAATAAAATGGTCATTGGGGGAATTGCCCGTGAGTTCTATCAAAATGTAAGAAGGTATTACCAAAAACCGGAAAACTGGAAGTGGCAAAAAATAGAAGAATATCTCGATGGCGGTCAAACCAAAACCGATCGAAATGAAGATGCCATGTGGACTTTTGAGCCATCTACAGCCTTAAAAATACTTCATCAAATGCTCGGTCAGGAAAAAGGTATCAAACTGGTTTATAATCAGCGGCTCAACAGAAAAACAGGTGTTGTGAAAACGAAAGGAACTATTACTTCAATTTCCATGGAAAGCAGCGAAGTTTATAAAGGAAAAGTTTTTATCGATGCAACCTACGAAGGCGATCTGATGGCAGCAGCCGGTGTCGGCTACCGGGTTGGACGTGAATCGAACAAGGAATTCGGTGAGACTTTAAACGGAGTACAGGCCAATAAAGTGAGTTTAACTCTGGGCAGAACCATATCCTTAAATTCTGCTCACCACAATTTCATCGATGGAGTTGATCCGTACATTGTAAAAGGAGACCCATCAAGTGGTTTATTGCCATTTATCACACCAGGAAAACCCGGTCTCGACGGGCAGGGAGACAAAGGAATTCAGGCCTATTGTTTCCGCATGACTCTAACTGACCATATGGAGAACAGAATCCCATTTTTCAAACCGGAAGGCTACAATGAACAGGAATATGAACTATTATTCAGAAATTATGAAGCAGCTGACGGTCCCATTGAAAAAATGTATGATTATGGTGGCATCGTGCCGTGGATCAATTCTGATATGCCAAACCGGAAAACAGATACCAACAACCAGAAAGGGTTTTCAACCGATTTTATAGGTCAGAATTATGAATACCCGGAAGCCAGTTATGCTGACCGTGAAATAATTATTGAGCGCCATCGCAAATATCAGCAGGGTTTAATGTGGACATTGGCTTATCATCCGCGTATTCCTGAAAAAGTCAGAAATATAGTTTCGCAATGGGGAACCTGCAAAGATGAATATGAACGTGAAGATGGCTGGCAGGGACAGATCTATGTGAGAGAAGCCAGGCGTATGTATAGCGATTATGTAATGACCCAACGGAATTGCGAAGCATTTAATATTGCTGAAGATCCTGTCGGAATGGGTGCATACGGAATGGATTCTCATCAGGTAAAACGGTATGTTGATGTGAATGGATTTGTACAGAATGAAGGCAATGTTGAAGCGCACGGCTTCACACCATATCCGATCAGTTATAAGTCAATCATACCGAAGATTGATGAATGTAACAATCTTTTGGTGCCGGTGTGTGTAAGTGCAACACACATTGCATACGGATCCATCCGGATGGAACCGGTTTTTATGGTTTTAGGACAGTCGGCTGCTACTGCTGCCTGTATTGCCATCGATAAAAGTGTTGAAGTTCAAAAAATCGACTATGAGAGCCTGAAATCCAGACTGCTTACTGATAAACAAGTATTGCATGTGAATAGATAAATCGGACATCGGTATTCTATCCAAATAATAATTTTAACCTGACTAAACTTTTAAAATGAAAATTAAAAATTTCTCAGCTATCAGTTTTTTTTACATAGCGATTTGTATGGTGACATTAATCTTTTTCACCAGTTGTGGAATTAAAAAGACCAATCCCAACGAATATTCTGCCGATATCATTATTTATGGCGGAACTTCAGCCGCAGTGACCGCTGCTGTTGAAGCGGTTCATTCGGGCAAAAGCGTGCTCGTGGTGTCACCGGATACGCATCTGGGAGGTCTCTCTTCCGGTGGTTTGGGTTACACCGATACCGGGAACAAATCGACGATAGGCGGATTGTCGCGCGAGTTTTACCACCGTGTTTGGCAGCACTACAACGATTCTTCTGCCTGGAAATGGCAAAAGCAAGCAGAATATGGCAATAAAGGACAGGGTACTGTGGCAATGGACGGCGAAAACCGCACAATGTGGATTTTTGAGCCACACGTGGCAGAACAGGTTTTTGAAGATTTTATTGCCGAAAACAAAATCACTGTACTGCGAGATGAATGGCTCGACCGGACTTCAGGTGTGGTTAAAGAAAACGGGAAGGTCATTTCCTTAAAAACACTTTCAGGAAAAGTATTTTCAGGAAAAATGTTTATCGACGCCACCTACGAAGGCGACCTGATGGCTGCTGCCGGGGTTTCGTACCATGTGGGGCGTGAGGCTTGCTCGGTTTATGGCGAAACCTGGAACGGAGTTCAGGCCGATGCCAAACATCATGGCCATTATTTCAAAGATCAGATTGATCCGTACAAAACACCAGGAAAGCCTGAAAGTGGCTTGCTATATGGCATTTCTCCTGAACCCATTGCAGAAAATTGCACTGGCGACGATAAAATTCAGGCCTACTGTTTCCGGCTGTGTATGAGTAATCATCCGGATAATCGCGTGTCTTTTCCAAAACCGGAAAATTATGATCCGGCGAATTATGAATTGCTGGCTCGTGCTTTTGATGCCGGTTGGCGCGAATGGTTTGGCAAGTTTGATATGATCCCTAACCGGAAGACCGATACCAACAATCACGGACCATTCAGCAGTGATTTTATTGGCATGAACTACGACTACCCGGAAGCATCCTACGAACGCCGGAAAGAAATTATCAAGGCGCATGAAGATTACCAGAAAGGGTTACTGTATTTTGTGGCGAACGATCCGCGTGTGCCGAAGGAGATTCAAGAAGAAATGCAGGCATGGGGATTGGCTAAAGACGAATTTCCGGATAACGGAAACTGGTCGCGCCAGTTGTATATTCGCGAAGCACGACGCATGGTAGGCGTTTATGTATCTACTGAAAATGATGTGTTGGCTAAACAGGAAGCTCCCAGCCCTGTTGGAATGGGATCGTACGCCATGGATTCGCACAATATTCAGCGCTATGTAACTACTGAGGGTTTTGTGCAGAACGAAGGTGATGTGGGTGTTCATCCGCACTCGCCGTATTCCATTTCTTATGGCTCTATTGTTCCGAAGCGCGAAGAATGCCAGAACCTGTTGGTGCCGGTTTGCGTATCGTCGAGCCACATTGCCTATGGCTCCATCCGTATGGAACCGGTGTTTATGATTCTTGGGCAGTCGGCCGCTATTGCTGCCTGCAAAGCCATCGACTCTGATCATGCCGTGCAGGATATTCCGTACGAAGCATTAAAAGAAAAACTGCTGGAAAGAAATCAAATACTTAAACTGCAATAAAAACCGGCAGATTATTTCCTGATTTTTCTAACTTTAACCCTAATCTAAACCTAAATAAACGGAATGAAACGTCGTGATTTTCTTCGGACAACTGCTACCGGAACTGCTTTTGTTGCTACCTCCGGATGGTGGGCTGTTA
>DAITNH010000187.1:0-10859 GCA_036834745.1 Prolixibacteraceae bacterium | reverse complement strand
TACGAGGCTATTTTGCCTTTAACTCAAAAGTTTTAAGGGTTATGAGACTTACATCCTATCTCGTGTTACTAACTATTTTCCAGGCTGTTGCCGGAAACTCCTACTCGCAAAACACACGGCTTAGCTTTAAAATGAACGATGCCAAGGTTAAGGAAGTGTTAAACGTTATTGAGGAAAAGAGCGAATTCTACTTTCTCTTCAATAGTAAATTAGTTGATGTTGACAGGACGGTTGACATCAATGTTTCGAATCAGCAAGTCGATAAAATCCTGAACAATTTATTCGCAGGGTACAATGTTGGATACACAGTAATCGACCGTCAGATCATCATTCAGCCTACGGAAGCTCCGGTAGAGCTCAATGTGTCACAACAACGCCAGATTTCAGGAGTTGTAAATGACGAAAATGGTGAGCCTGTTCCGGGGACAAGTGTAATAGTTAAAGGTACCACACGTGGTGTAATGACTGGCATCGATGGAAAGTATCAACTTGGACTGACAGATGGTGACAAAGTTCTTGTTTTTTCGTTCGTCGGAATGAAAGCACAGGAAGTGACCATTGGCGATCAGCGCACCATTAATGTTACTTTGGAACAAGAAAACTTTGGTATCGAAGAAGTTGTAGCCATTGGTTACGGTGTTCAGCGAAAAGTAACCTCAACAGGTTCTGTAGTTTCTTCAAAAGGAGCAGAACTTGAGAAATCGCCTGGAACTAATTTGACCAATAATTTGGTTGGCCGTATGCCCGGCCTCACCGCCGTTACACGTAGTGGCGAACCCGGAGCCGATGGTGCTAGACTTCGTATCCGTGGCTCGAACACCCTGGGCGACAATAATCCACTTATAGTTGTTGACGGTGTTGCAAACCGTAGTATGGAACGACTAAATCCAAGCGATATTGAAACTGTTACTATTCTTAAAGACGCCTCGGCTGCTATTTACGGTTCGCAGGCTGCCAATGGTGTAATTCTGATCACTACCAAACGTGGTAGCCTTGGTAAACCCAAAGTGACCATAAACATGAACCAGGGTTTTAACCAACCTACACGAATTCCTGAAATGGCTGATGCCGCTCAGTATGCAACCATGCTGAACGAAATTAATTATTATAAGAATCCGGCAGGTGGTCGTTTCTCGAAATATTCGGAAGATGATATTCAGAAATACAGCGATGGATCTGATCCATGGGGGCATCCAAATACCGATTGGTTTGCTGAAGTATTTAAAGATTGGTCGAGCCAGAATCAGCAAAATGCTTCTATTTCAGGTGGAAATGAAAATATGAGATATTTCATTTCGCTGGGGGCCAAATTCGAAGATGGCTATTATCACAACAGTGCTACCAATTATAAACAATACGATTTCCGTACGAACATTGATGGAAAGGTGAACAAATACATCGATCTTGCATTTGATGTTGCCGGAAGGGAAGAATTGAGAAATTATCCAACCCGTTCTGCAGGTTCAGTTTTCCGTATGCTGATGCGTGGTAAGCCTAATATGCCTGCCTACTGGCCCGACGGAACTCCCGGACCGGACATTGAATATGGCGATAATCCGGCTGTAACAACCACTGCAGCTACCGGTTACGATATGGATAAAAGATACGTTCTTGAAACCAATTTGCGTACAGTTATTACTATCCCATGGGTTCGGGGATTATCTGTTACGGCCAATGCCTCCTTTGACAAATTCTTCAAATTTCATAAGAAATTCGAGACTCCCTGGTATCTGTACACCTGGGATGGCAATGACGATCATGTAGTTACAAAAGGGAAAAGAGGTTTGGATGCTCCTCAGCTATCACAAGACATGGCTGATGCTCAATCACTCAGTGGAAATATTTATGCCACTTACGAGAAGAAGTTTTTAGACATTCATAGTCTCAAAGTAATGGCTGGTGCCGAAAGAAGAAGCGGTATGGAAGATGTTTTCAACGCTTTCCGTAAAAACTATATCTCCGCCGCAGTTGACCAGTTATTTGCCGGCGCTTCGGATGAATACATGTCTAATAGCGGTTCAGCAAAACAGAATGCTTATCAGAGTTACTTCGGTCGTGTTAACTACGACCTGAGCCAAAAATACATGGCGGAGTTTGTATGGAGATATGATGGTTCCTATAAGTTCCCGACTACCAAGCAATTCGGCTTTTTCCCTGGGCTTTCTGCCGGATGGCGTATTTCAGAAGAGAATTTCTGGAAAGAAAATGTAGCTTTTATTAATGACTTCAAAATTCGTGGCTCGTGGGGGCAAACTGGTAATGACCGTATTCAGGAATATATGTATTTATCTTCCTATGGTTTTGATATCAACAGAGATGGAAAAATTGATGGCAGCGACAATAGAAGTTATGTGTTTGGTACAACTGACAATAAATTATTGGGTGAAATAAAAATACCTAACCCAAATGTAACATGGGAAGTTGCGAATCAGGCAAATATTGGTTTTGATGCACTTTTGTTAGACAGTAAATTGTCTTTTTCAGCTGATTATTTTAACAACTTACGTACACAGATTCTTATCAAGAGAAATGCTTCTGTTCCGAGTTCAACAGGATTGACATTGCCTCCTGAAAACATTGGGAAAGTTAAAAATGCCGGTTTTGAGGCTGTAATTGGTTTCCACGACCAGGCAGGAGACCTTGAGTACGACTTATCCGTGAATGGTAGCTATTCGAAGAATAAAATTGTGTTCTGGGATGAAACACCAGGCCGTCCTGCGTACCAGCTATCAACAGGTAATCCAATGCCAACAGATCCAAATAACCCGGATAATGACTTATTTTATCAAGCTATTGGTATTTTTAAAGATCAGGCTGCTGTTGATGCTTATCCGCATTGGGCCGGCGCACGACCTGGCGATGTTATTTTTGAAGATATTGGTGGTCCAGATGGTATTCCAGATGGAAAAATTGACGGATTGGACAGAGTCAGAAGTGATAAGAACAATTTTCCGAGATTTATTGGAGGTTTTGCCGCCAACCTGAAATACAAGCAATTTGATTTGGCGATGCTTGTTCAGGGTGCTGCAGGTGCAGTTCAATATATAAGAGCAGAATCGGGCGAAATTGGCAACTACTATAAGGATTTTGCCGATAACCGCTGGACTCCTGAAAATACCGATGCTACTTACCCTAGAGCATTTAACCGCGACGAAGAATACTGGGGAAGCCAGAGAAATACTTTCTGGCTCAGAAGCACCGATTATATCCGTTTGAAAAACCTTGAAGTTGGTTATAGTCTGCCATCGACTGCAAATGCGGTATTGGGCATCGAGAACCTTCGCTTTTATGTGAATGGCCTTAACCTGCTGACTATCGACAAAGCGAAAATCATTGATCCTGAAAGCGAAGCCGGAACTGATTATGCTCCGCAAAGGGTTATTACCGCCGGTTTAACTTTAACATTCTAAAAAAAGAAATAACTATGAAAAAGATATTTAATATATTGATGATTGTATCAATCATCTCATTCGTTTCCTCGTGTACAAATACGGATGATTTTTTGGATAAACAGCCGTTGGGAGAATATTCTGAAGAAGCTGTATGGGGCGACCCGACCCTTGCTGAGACTTTCGTGAACAGCATGTACCGCAATGCCCTGGGCTTTCCATTTACTATCGAACGTCTTTCTGATTACTCTGATGAATCTCATTTTGGACCTGACTGGGGTGTTTTAAACTTTAATAAGGGTTTGATTACTCCGGATGGATTGGAAGGATGGAGTACCGATTGGGGCAATGGTGATCCAACTGCTCATACACTACATTTCCGTTGGGATCCGCTGTATTCCAATGTTCGCAGGGCCAGCATTTTCTTTTCAAGAATTAATGATGTTCCCGGAGATAAAGCTGTGATTGATAATTTAAAAGGACAGGCTTATTTTCTACGGGCATGGACCTATTTCTATCTGACCAATCTTTATGGTGGTGTTCCAATTATTACTAAAGTATATGGATTATCCGGTGATTATACTGTTCCAAGGAATTCCTACGATGAATGTATGAAGTTCATTATTGGCCAGGTTGATTCGGCTGCCATGCATTTGCCTGATAATTATGCAAAAGATGGCCGTATTACAAAAGGAGCTGCTCTGGCTTTTAAAGCAAGAGTATTGCTTTATGCTGCCAGCGATTTGCATAATCAGGCAAAAAATAGTGTGGTAACCAATGGATTCTCAAAGCCTGACTTGTTGGGTTATACCAGTGGTGACGCTACTGCCCGTTGGACTGCCGCTAAAAATGCAGCCAAAGCAGTTATCGATCTTGGAAAATACGACCTTTACAAAGCAACTCCGGCAGCGACAGATTCTGTAGCTAACAATTTTGTTGAATTGTTTACCTCGAAGGGTACCAACGAAGATATTTTATTGCAATTCTTCAGCCCAAAAACCGACGAAAGCTGGTCGGGTTACAACCCTGCCTTGTATTGCGGCCCTAATGGTTACCACAACTGGGGAAATAATAATCCGCTGGGCGACTTGGTTGATGATTATGAAATGAAGGATGGGAGCAAATTTGACTGGAACAATCCTGCTCAAAAGGCTAATCCGTATGCCAAGCGCGATGCCCGTTTTTATGCCACTGTTTTGTACGAAGGCGTACAATGGCGGAAACGTCCGGATGATGCATTAAAAATTGATCCATACAGCAAAATTCAGGTTGGTCGCGTTTATGATTCATCAGGCAAAATGATCAAAGCCGGTCTGGATACCCGCGAAGGTCCGATTGAAGACTGGAATGGTGGACGGACAGGTTATTATCTAAGAAAATATGTTGATCCTTCAGTTGATCCACAGTATGTAAAACAGGATGTTCCATATAAACACATCCGGTATGGTGAGATTTTGATGAACTATGCTGAAGCCTGTATTGAACTGGGAGATAATGCCGAAGCCATCAAATATATTAACATGATACGCACTCGTGCTGGTCAACCCGAGTTACCTGCTTCATTGTCCGGAGATGTATTGAAACAGGCCTACCGTCACGAACGTCGTATTGAATTCGCTTATGAAGATCAACGTTTCTGGGATATTCGCCGTTGGATGATCGGAGAACAGGCCTATAAACAAATGTCGAAACATGATGTGCGTTATGAAACAACCCAAACGACAGTTGATAGCTACCGGAAAGCCGATGGTTCGACTCATGGAGCTCCTATTTTCTCTAAACAGAATCTTGGAAGTGAACTTCGGGTATGGAATAAAAAATTATATTTCTTCCCGATTATGCGTAGTGAGATGAATAAAAATGATCTGCTTGTTCAAAATCCTGGTTACTAATAGAATATGAAATTTTATAAATGGCAGGCAAACTTACAAAAGCTTTGCTTGCCATTTTTCTTTTAATGCCTAAAATTGGAATCTATGAAAAAGTTGTTGTTTTTACTATCCCTTTTGAGTATGATGTTTTATATGCTCAATGCCCAGGTCGTTCATACAAACGCTGTTTTATTTGATTCCGGGTGGCGATTTCACCATGGTGGAGCACAACGTGCCGAACAACCGGGATTTGACGATTCCAAGTGGAGAACACTCGATCTTCCGCACGACTGGAGCATCGAAGACCTGCCCGGCACTGACTCTCCGTTTAACCGCGATGCAATCAGCCAGGTAAATGGCGGTTTTACCACCGGAGGAACAGGTTGGTATCGAAAATCTTTCTCAATTCCTCTGGAACAAAAGGGTAACATTTTTACGCTTCTCTTCGAAGGTATTTATATGAATTCAGAAGTTTGGATCAATGGCGTTTCAGTTGGAAGCCATCCGTATGGTTATACCAGTTTTTTCATCGACATCACTTCTAAAGTTAAATTTGGTGAAACCAATGTACTGGCAGTGAAGGTTCGGAATGAAGGAGAAAACAGCCGATGGTATTCCGGATCAGGAATATATCGGCACGTATGGTTAAACATCAACTCTCCTGTCCATATTTCTACCTGGGGAACATCGATTGCTACTTCCGAAGTTACGCCAGGTTCTGCAAAAACTACTATACAAACCTCAGTTGAAAATAAAAGTGGAGAAAGTGCTGAAATAAGGTTGGTCACCAAACTATTCAGTTCTAAAGGTATAGAGGCTGGATCGATAGAAAGCAAACAAACCATTGATAAGGGAGCTTTACAAATTGTAAACCAACTTATTGATGTTAAGAGTCCCGAACTCTGGTCAACCGAGTCGCCAAAGCTTTATAAAGCAGTTAGTGAAATATTTATTGGTTCAGAATTAGTCGATCATCAGGAAACTACGTTTGGTATCCGCACCATTTCGTTCGATGCAACCAACGGATTTCAATTGAATGGAAAGTCCTTGAAATTAAAAGGGGCATGCTTTCATCATGATCACGGGCCATTGGGTTCCAAATCCTACGACCGGGCAGAAGAGCGTCGTGTAGAATTATTGAAGGCCAGTGGATTTAATGCCATTCGTTGTTCACACAACCCCCCTTCACCTGCCTTTCTCGATGCCTGCGATCGCCTCGGAATGCTGGTCATTGATGAAACTTTTGATATGTGGGAGCACGCCAAAAATCCAAACGATTATAGTTTATACTTCGAAAAATGGTGGCAAAAAGATGTGGAAAGTATGATTTTACGCGATCGGAACCATCCTTCAGTAATTCTGTGGAGTATCGGCAATGAAATTCCTGGAATGAATAAACCCGAAGTTGTGAAGACGGCACAAATGTTAGCCGATTTTGTGCGGAAAAGTGATCCTTCGCGAAAGGTGATTGCAGCTGTTAACGGTTTGAATCCCGACAAAGATCCATTCATTGCAACGTTGGATATTGCAGGATACAACTATGGCTCGGGTGGTGATCATTTAAAGGACAATATTTTTAAAAATGATCATCAACGCGTTCCATCAAGAATCATGATACAAACCGAATCGTATCCGCTCGAAGCCTTTCAAAGCTGGATGGACGTAACAGATTATCCGTTTTTGCTTGGCGATTTTGTTTGGACTGCCTTCGATTACATTGGTGAAGCAAGCATTGGCTGGCGTGGCTATTACCAGAAACAAGATTTCTTCCCCTGGAACCTGGCATTTTGTGGCGACATCGATATTTGTGGTTGGAAACGTCCACAGTCATTCTACCGCGATGCTCTTTGGAAAGAAAATCAACTTTCTCTGTTTGTCAAACCTCCTAAACCTTCTTTTGAAGAAAATACTAATCGTGAATCGTGGAGCAAATGGCACTGGCTTGATGCAGTAGCTGATTGGAACTGGAAAGGATACGAGAATACATCCCTTGAAGTGAGTGCTTATTCTTCGTGTGAAGAAGTTGAACTATTCCTTAATAATAAGTCACTTGGCAGGAAGAAAACCGATCGCTCCACCGAATTCAAAGCTATTTGGGACGTTCCTTATCAGACCGGAGAACTTAAAGCAATTGGCTATCAAGGCAAAAAACAAGTGAACACAGCCATTATGCAAACAGCAAACGAACCAACTCAAATTAAATTAACTGCCGATAGGAATGAAATAAAAGTCGATGGTCAGGACTTAAGCTATATCACGGTAGAACTTCTGGATAATAAAGGAATTAAAAATCCAAAAGCTGATAATCTTGTGAAATTTGAGCTTGAAGGACCAGGAACCATTGTAGGAGTGGGGAATGCAAATCCTGTGAGCCTTGAAAGCAATCAACAACCGCAGCGTAAAGCGTGGCAAGGACGATGTATGGTTATTGTGAAGTCCGGCAAAAAGGGAGGCAACGTTAAACTAAAAGCTACTGCCGATGGTTTGGCCCCTGCCTCAATTCAAATTAATATCAGGTAACTAATTAAACCGTGCACCAATGACACAATTATCAAAATTTCATATAACGAAAAGTTTTTTCCTGTTTTTTTTCCTGACTGTTTATGCTACGGTTAACGCCCAGGATGAGCCTTATCTAAAGAATATTTATCATTATCTTGAAAATACACAAATATTTGAATTGAACCAGGAAGAAGGACATGTTCCACTTGTGCCTTATAATTCTGTTCCTGAGGCTTTAAATAATGACCGGGGCAAATCACCCTGGTACATTTCGCTCAACGGGACCTGGAAGTTTCACTATTCCGATACTCCTGAAGGCACGCCGGATGAATTTTACAAAGAAAATTTCAACGATCAAAAATGGGATACTATTCATGTACCATCTAACTGGGAAATGCAAGGATATTCCGATCCTCTTTTCCGGAATATTGCCACACCTTTTAAACCTGATCCTCCTTTTGTCCCCCGCGAATATAATCCTACCGGATCATATCGAAAAAGTTTCAATGTCCCGGATACCTGGAAAGATAAAGAGGTATTTATACGGCTTGAAAAAACTGCATCCGCTTCATTCATCTGGGTTAACGGGAAGCAGGTTGGGTACAATGAAGGCGCCCAGGAACCTGCAGAATATAATATTACAAAATATATAAAGCCCGGACGCAACACTGTTGCATTAAATGTTTACAAGTACTCTGATGGATATTATCTTGAAGACCAGGATTACTGGCGGTTAGCCGGTATTTTTGATGATGTTTGGCTGTTTGCGGCGCCTGAAATGCATATTTTCGACTGGGTAGCCACTACCGATCTTGACAAAACGTATATCAATGCACGGCTTGATTTATCTTTAGATGTCAAAAATTATTCCGATAAGCCCAAAAATGATTATCTGCTTCGGGCTACATTGCTTGATCCTCAGAAGAATATAGTTAAAACAATATCATCCGGTAAGTTTTCAATCCTGACAAAGGGAAGGCAAACCGTAAAGTTGACGGACGATATTATTAATCCTGCAAAATGGTCGGCTGAATATCCGAACTTATATTACCTGACCTTCGAACTTATAAATCCATCAGGAAAAACGGAGGAGGTAATTTCCGGCAGGATTGGCTTTAAAGAGACCGAAATACGGAACCAGGTGTTCTATCTCAATGGCGTCCCGGTAAAGCTAAATGGCATAAACAGCCATATGCAGCATCCCACCCTGGGACATACCATGAATGAAGAAACAATGATTAAAGATTTCAATCTTTTTAAACAGTACAATATTAACTGTGTCCGTACATCGCATTATCCGCCAGTTAACAGATATTTGGAGCTCGCTGACGAGTATGGGATATATATTATTGATGAAACAGGTGATGAGAGCCATGCAACCCAATTTCTTTCCGAAAAGAAAGAATGGGAGGAAATGTACCGTGAAAGGGCGCGAAAAATGGTGTTACGCGACAGAAACCACCCCTGTATCCTTTTCTGGAGTGCAGGAAATGAAAGTGGGGAAGGTGAAAATATATGCAAGGTAATTGAAGAAGGAAGAAAATATGACAATACCCGTTATTGGATGTATGGAGGGAATGCTTTTGCCCACCCATGCGAAGAAATTATCGGGCCAAGATACCCGCAACTATTTGAACTGCTTACAAATGTCATGCTTGTACCTGAAAATATTGACCCCCGCCCATCTTTTATGGACGAATACCAGGCTGTTACAGGCAATGGAGGGGGTGGCCTTGATGATTATTGGGATCTTATTTACAGCCATCCCAGGAGCATGGGCGGCGCAATCTGGGATTTTGTAAGTACTGGCCTGACAGAAAAAGTTCGCGCTTTAAAAGATGTTTCAGGAAATAATGTGCAGGTAAACCTCATGGGACGGGCAAAACTTGCTCCCGGAGTTTCAGGAAAAGGAGTGGATTTAAATGGCCACGATCAGTGGGTGGAGGTATATCGCGATGAGGCATTGGAAATCACAGGCGATCAACTTACACTTTCATTATGGGTTTATCCGCGCGCCCTTAGTATCTCGGCGGGGACCTATATTACAAAAGGAAATTATCAGTTCGGTTTACACCAGATTGGAAAAGATTCTCTTGAGTTTTATGTAACTACTGATCAAAAACATGTGGTAAGAATCGAACTTCCTAAGAACTGGGAGTTCAAATGGCATAAGGTTGAGGCTATTTATAACGGTTCTGTAATCTCAATTTTTTTGGACGGAAAGGAAAGCATCCGTAAACCGGTTTCAGGAGATATTCTGAATGCCCCGTTCCCGTTAAATATTGGAAGAAATGCCGAAATCCACGGACAGGAAACAATGGTTTATATTTGTGATGCAGTTATTGATGAGGTAGGAATTTTTACAAAAGCTGTTCCACCGGATTTATTGAAATCTCCTTCAAATGACCTGAAAAAACAAGCTGCTTTATGGTTGGATTTTGAAGAAATAATTGAAGGAGATGAATTTTATAGCTATGGAATTGGCGCCAGGACATATGGGAGTATCTGGCCAGACAGACGGCCTGAACCCGAAATGTTACAAATAAAGAAATCTGCTCAACCGCTAAAGGCAACGTTGGTTTCAGCAGAAAAAGGAGAAGTTGAAATTACAAACCGGTATCTTTTCACGAATCTTAGTGAATTGAATACCATTTGGATGCTTCAGGCCGATAATGAAATTATTCAGAAGGGGGAAATGTCTGTTTCACTTAAACCTCAGGAAAAGAAAATTGTGGCAGTTCCGTTTCAGAAACCGGAAATCAGGGCTGGAGTTGAGTACAGGATACTGATAAGTTTTCGTCAGAAAGAAAAGAAACCCTGGGCAGATGCAGGTTATGAAATTGCATGGGACCAACTGGAACTGCCCTGGTACCAACCGGCCCAAATCATGAAAAAACAATCTCCGGCTTCTTTAAAAGTCAATGAAGAAAAAAGTGAATTAATCGTGACAGGTAAAGATTTTGTTTACGCTTTTGATAAAAGCACTGGGACTTTATCATCCTTAAAATTTCAGGGAAAAGAACTTATCAGGGAAGGCGCGAAGATGAATGCATGGCGTGCACCGTTGGCTAATGAAACGGACGAATGGACATGGAGA